>JASHVB010000166.1 GCA_030039695.1 Acetobacteraceae bacterium | reverse complement strand
ACGTAGCCGAGCCATAGCGGTACGCCGAGGCAGATCTGCAGTGCCATCGCCAGGATGGAGGCTTCGATGGCGAAGAAGATAAAAGTGAACGTCGCATAGACCAGCGACGTGATGGTGGAACCGATATAGCCGAAGCCAGCACCGCGGGTCAGCAGGTCGATATCAAGTCCGCGCCGCGCCGCGCAGAGCGTGATCGGCAATGCCGTGACAAATATCAAAAGGCCGACGGCGAGAATCGCCGCCGCGGCGTTGGCAAAGCCATAGGTCAAGGTGACGGCGCCGCCGATCGCTTCGAGCGCAAGGAACGATGTCGCACCCAACGCCGTATTGGCCACCTGTGCGGTGCCCCAACGGCGCGCCGACACCGCTGTGAAGCGCAACGCATAGTCTTCCAGCGTTTGGTTCGCGACCCAGCGATTATAATCGCGCCGAGACGGAAGGATCCGTTGCCGGAGCGCCATGAGTGGGGTGGTGCCTCCTCGTGCGTTTACCTCGCACGTCCCTCCCTCTGGCCCCGCGTTGATCGCCGGGAACGTCATGGCTCCTGTGGGCTTATGTTGACCGGACGGCTTGCCTGCGTCCATCGAAAAATCGCCCCCGATGCTCGCCATACGGCAAATGACGTATTTCTTTGCTTTCGCGCTGTTCTGACGATCGCACTACGGGCCGCCGCAACTCGTCGCCGGCGGTACCATGCCCTGTGATCGCAGCCATGGAGCGGACATGCCGGATACCCTGATCAAGGTGGATCTCTCGCAATCTCCCTACGAGAACAACATGATCCACAATCGATGGCACCCGGACATTCCGATGGTGGCCACCGTGAATGTGGGCGCCGATTTCATTGTCGAGTGCTATGACTGGACTGGCGGCTTTATCAAAAACGATGATTCTGCCGCCGATGTTCGCGATATCGATCTCAGCATCGTGCATTTCCTCAGCGGACCGATCGGCGTGGCAGGGGCAGAGCCGGGCGACCTGCTGGTGGTTGATTTCCTCGACATCGGCGTGTTTTCACACAACGCCTGGGGGTTTAACGGCTTCTTTTCCAAGCAGAACGGTGGCGGCTTCCTGACCGACCATTTCCCGTTCGCCCAGAAATCGATCTGGGACATTTCCGGATTGTTCACATCCTCGCGCCATGTGCCGGGGGTGAGTTTTGCCGGATTGATTCATCCCGGGCTGATCGGCTGCCTGCCGTCGAAGGACCTGCTGGCGGCGTGGAATAAGCGCGAAGTGGATTTCATCGCCACCAACCCGACGCGTGTGCCACCACTGGCCAACGCTCCCTTCGCGCCGACGGCGCATATGGGACGGATGAAGGGCGACGCGGCGAAAGCGGCTGGGGCGGACGGCGCGCGTACGGTGCCGCCCCGCGAGCATGGCGGAAACTGCGATATCAAGGACCTCTCACGCGGGGCACGCGTGTATTTCCCGGTCTATGTGCCGGGTGGCGGCCTGTCGGTCGGCGACCTGCATTTCAGCCAGGGCGACGGCGAGATCACGTTCTGCGGCGCGATCGAAATGCCCGGCTGGATCCACATGCGCGTCGCCAGCGTGATCAAGGACGGCATGCGGAAGTACGGCGTTCGCAATCCGATCTTCAAGCCGAGTCCGATCACGCCGAGCTACAAGGACTATCTGATATTCGAAGGGATTTCGGTGGATGAGCAGGGGAAGCAGCACTATCTGGACGTGCATATCGCGTATCGACAGGCCTGCCTGAATGCGATCGAGTATCTGAAAAAGTTCGGTTATTCCGGTGCGCAGGCGTACGCGATTCTAGGAACGGCGCCAGTGCAGGGGCATATCAGCGGTGTGGTTGACATTCCCAATGCGTGCGCCACGTTGTTCCTGCCGACCGAAATCTTCGCGTTCGACATCATGCCAGGCGCCGATGGGCCGACGAAGTTCATCGACGGCAGCGTCGATGTGCCGATGATCGCCGACAAGTAGTTGCCATGCCATCCTACGACTACGACTGTATGACGTGCGGTTTGTTTACTGCGGTTCGGCCGATGGCGGCGTATGACCTGCCCGCGGACTGTCCAACCTGCGGGCGGGCCGCACCGCGTACGCTGACGCTGCCGCAGGTGGCAGGCATGGACGGGGCGCGAAGGACGGCGGCCGCGGTCAACGAACGCAGCGCCCATGCGCCGCGATCGACGCGGTCGCACGGGGCCGGGTGTCCGTGCTGCCGGCCGACGGCAGCGGGGCCGGCGAAGGGGTTCGCGGGAAAGCGGCCCTGGATGATCAGTCACTGACGACGGCGCTCTAAGGCAAAGCAGACTCCCCCTTGTGGGAGGGGGAGTCTGGCTGCACGCACGCCCGTGCCTGCTCCCCATCTGCGGTCAGGCGCGGCTACTCCGCGGCCTGGCGCACCGGGATCCCTTCGATCGGACAATCCGCCACCCCGACCTCGCCGCGCGTCAGGGATTCTACGTGAAGCCGCATCGCCTCCGGATCGGCGATCCAACGGCGATAGAATTCATACGGGCACTCTGCCTTGCCGCGGGCGTTCTCGCGCGAATTGATCATTCCGGTGTAGCCGCGGTGCAGCAGTTTGAACAGGTGGTTCTGCGACTGCATGCTGCGGCGCGCGTCGCGGATCAGCGGGATCGACACTTGGGCATATTGAATGCCGTTCTCCTCGGTGCCGCACTCACCCAGTGTGCGTCCGTCGAAGCCGATCACGGATGAATGGCCGAAGTAGGAATACACCCCGTCGAACCCGGTCGCATTCGCCACTGCAACATAGACGTTGTTTGCCCAGGCCATGGCTTTTGCCATCATGATCTGCTGCTCCTTGGCCGGATACATATAGCCTTGGCAACGCACGATCAGCTCTGAGCCGCGCATGGCGCAGTCGCGCCAGATCTCCGGATAGTTGCCGTCGTCACAGATGATGAGGCTGACTTTCAGTCCCTTTGGCCCTTCCGAGACATAGGTGCAATCGCCGGGGTACCACCCCTCGATTGGTGTCCACGGCATGATCTTGCGATATTTCTGCACGATCTCGCCGCGATCGTTCATCAGAATCAGCGTGTTGTACGGCACCTTGTCGGGGTGCATCTCATGGCGCTCGCCAGTCAGCGAGAAAACGCCCCAAACGCCGGCCTCGCGGCAGGCCGTCGCGAAGATCTCGGTCTCTTCGCCCGGGATCGAGGCAGCCGTGTCGAACATCTCCTGGCGATCGTACATGATGCCGTGCGTGCTGTATTCGGGGAACACCACCAGATCCATGCCCGGCAGGCCCGCCTTCATGCCCACGATCATCTCGCCGATTGCCCTGGCGTTCGCCAGCACCTCAGCCTTGGTGTGTAGCCGCGGCATTTTGTAGTTGACCACGGCAATTCCGACCGTGTCGCGGCTGCTGCTTATATCACCATGTATCATGTCGGGAACCTCCATTACGAATCGCGACAAGGCGCGGCATGACCGCCGCGCCTCGCGTGACGGGACGGATCAGACTGCGCCGGCTGCCGTGGCGGGCACGGTACTCGTGGTTGGCTTACACATGTCATGGCACGTCGCATCCAGTGAACAACACAGGGAACAAATTGTACCGCTGTGGAAGGGACAGCTTGTCATGTCCTGCTTTTCGTATTCATAGCCGCAACTGACGCAGGCCAGCGTGGTGTGGCTGATCTGTCGGTCATCGAACGGCCGGCGTGCCAGGTAGTAACGGCCCTGTGTCGCCACTGCGATGATCGGCGTGGCGACGAAAGCCAGGCCGAGCGCAATAAACGCCGAGAATGCTTGTGCAGCCGGTCCCAGCAGGCCAAAGAATGCGATAATCGAGACGATCGAGGCCAGGACCATCGAACCGAACCCGACCGGGTTGAAGTGGTAGAGATGCGCCCGCTTGAACTCGATGTAGCTGGGGCTGAGCTTCAGCACCGGCTTGTTGATGACTAGGTCTGCGGTCACCGCGCCGATCCATGCCACAGCCACGTTGGAGTAGAAGCCGAGGATCTTCCCCAGCACGGCGAACATGTTGAGTTCCATAAGCGTGAGCGAAATCGCCACGTTGAAGAAGATGTAGACCACGCGCCCCGGATGCGCATGCAGCAGGCGCGAGAAGAAGTTCGACCAGGACAGGGAGCCGGAATAGGCATTGGTGACGTTGATCTTGATCTGCGACAGGATCACGAAGAACGTTGCCACGGCCAGTGCCGCGTAGCCCGGGAACAGGTAGTGGTAGCCGGCGATGTACATCTGGATCGGCTCGTTGGCGTGGTCCAGCGGTGTGCCGTGCGCGACGGCCAGTGAGGCGAAGAACGAGCCCATCAACTGCTTCGCCGCGCCCAAGATCACCCACCCGGGGCCGGCCGCCAGCACAGCGAACCACCACACGCGGGCGTTCGACTTGCTCTTCTCCGGCATAAAGCGCAGGTAGTCGGCTTGCTCGCCGATCTGCGCGATCAGCGAGAGCGCGATGCCGGCCGCAGTGCCGAACAGCAGCGGGTCGAAACTCGACTTGCTAGGAGAGTCGCCCGCGAAACTCACCCAGTTATGAAACGCGTTGGGGTCGACCGCCAGCACCGCGACGGGAGGCGTGAAGAGCAGCAGAAGCCACAAAGGCTGGGTCCATACCTGCAACTTTGCTAGCAAGGTCATGCCGAATACGACCAGTGGGATGATGATCAGTGAGCCCAGTGCGTAGCCGATCGGCAGCGGAATGCCGAAAAAGAGGTAGAACGCCTGGGCCATAATCGACCCTTCGAGGGCGAAGAAGATGAAGGTGAACGACGCGTAGATCACTGACGTGATCGTGGATCCCAAATAGCCGAAGCCGGCACCACGGGTGAGCAAGTCAACGTCCACGTTGTACTTGGCACAGTAATAGGCGATCGGGATGCCGGTCAGGAAAATCACCAGCGCGGCGGCAAGGATTCCCCAAAAGGCGTTGGCGAAGCCGAACTGGACCGCGAGCGAGCCGCCGATTGCCTGGTCCGCCAGATAAGCGATGCCGCCCAGCGCGGCAGATGCCACGGCGTAGGACGACCAGGTACGGAAACTCCTCGGTGCGTACCGGAGCGAGTAGTCCTCCAGCACGGGATTATTGACAAGTTTATTGTAGGACCGGCGCACCCGTGGCGCGATGGCCGTAATCTCCGACATGGTTCCCAGACTCCCAATTGACCACTGGGAACCGTAGAATCAGCCTGGCATGATGCTGTATGCGGCATTTGACGTACGAGTGTTGCTGGCGAGCAGAAACGGGCCTTCAGGTCGTGGGTCGGGTTGGCGCGGCTACCCGAGCCAGGCTGCCGTTCCAGAACTCTCGAATCTTCGTCTTGTTGCTATATCGGCGAGCCTCCCATTTGGGAGCGAACGTGGTATTTGGGACACGCCGTCACGATCCAAACGAGCCAAGGTTCTGAGTAGCCCGATCCCGCAAGCGGACGCAGAGTGGGGACTATAGCGATTGATGGTCTTGGATCACGGAGCTGCGTCGCGGAACCGTCGAATGTTTGGCCATATCAACCTGCCGAAGATTCGCCTGTCAACGCTGCACGAAATTGCCAATTCTATCGATCAGAGAGGGCCTGGCGATTGGATATCCACCACCGCCAGTCGTATGGTGTCCGCCTTCCCCGATCGGATCCCTCACCCAGTAAAATGGTCTTCCACTCAAAGCACATTCGACCCGCCGAGTGCGCTCACGCGGCGCATCGTAACGTCGCCCAATCTATTGATTTCGGCCAATTTCACGGGTGATGACGGGTGTTATCTGCTATTGCCCCGGGCGACCGGATAGCGTTCTGCTATCGATATAGCATGTGCTTCATATTGATCTGCGATCTATGCGCGCGGACGGACGGGCACGCACCCTGGCGGGATGTAATTTTGCCGATCGCTGTCGTCACCCGCCGTGTACGTCCTTGGTCAGTAAAGCTGGGATATTTGCATCGAGGCGACCCGCCAAGATTTTTTCTTCATCTTCCATAAGTTCATCGTCTCGCCTTCGCTTGTCGCCAAATACCTCGATGGCTGCCGACCGCCAATGGCATTCGGCCCGGCCTTCGGGGCGCCCCTCACGCTCCCAAATGAGATATGCCCTCTCACGGATGGCCTGCTCCCGGTCTTGATTGAATTCTGCCATTCATCTTTCCTCCCAGCTCGGCGGAGCCACAGTCCACGATGACATATCATCCTCCAGCAGAACCAAGGTTGTCGAGAGGCTTGGCCATCGGGAATGGCCCGAACCTTGTTAAAAAGGGAAGTCGGCGTTGGATGCGTTGGGCCAGTGCCTCCTCAAACCTCGTCCGACGAGGTCATGCTAACATAGAGCCTCGATGAAGCGGTGGGAACGCAGAGGCGTGCATGGCTTGGCGATCGCTCAGTGCAACCCAACGGTGGGTTCGGAAGCGCCCGGACCCTGCTGTGGCATGCCCGGCTCGCCGCCATCAAGCGGCGATCCTGCAGCGCGAACGGCGAGTGACTTCTGTGGCAAGTACATATCGGTGTACTTTGGCTACACCTGTTGTCCCGATGTATTCCCCACCAGCCTGAACGCGATCGCGGCCGCGCCGAACAGACTGGGACCGAAGGCGAAGGACCTGACGCCGATCTTCGTCACCGTCGATCCGCAGCGCGACACGCCGCAAGTGATGCCGCGCTACACCGTGGTGTTCGGTCCGGGCCTGATCGGGCTGACCGGTACGCCGGACGAAATGCAAAGGTAGCGAAGGAGTACCGGGTCCACTACGCAAAGCACGTCACCCGCCCGGGAACGAACGACCATACTACGGACCATAGCTCGATCACCTATGTGATGGGCCCTAACGGGAAGTTCATCGCTCCGATACCCGCAGAGCAATCACCCGCGGATGTGGCTGCAGACATCTGCAAGCTGATGTCATGACAGACAATAAGCTCCTCTCTCGGATCTGATAGCCTACAAATACGCCAAGCATTGCGACGAGAAATCGGAGCAGGCGCCTTACCGATCCGGATGGGCGGAGACGCGCCGCGCCTGATCATCGCGGCCCAGGTGGCGCTATCGGAACAATGTCTGCGCTGAAGGGTGGATGCGGATGGCACCCGTCACCGCTTCTCGCGAACCTGCTGGCTTGCTTCGCAGGTATGTGTAGCTTGTTGGTTCGAAGCGCGCATCAGTCCGCCGCTCCCGGGGTCGGCGATAATCCGGGAAAAGTCTTCTGCCAGCGGCTACTCACTGCCAACCGGAAGCGGTCGAGATACAGGTAGACGACGGGCGTGGTGTAGAGCGTCAGCACCTGGCTCAGCATCAGCCCTCCGACGATCGAGATCCCCAGTGGCTGCCGCAACTCGCCACCCTCGCCGAAACTTAGCGCGAGCGGCAGAGCGCCGAGAAGCGCCGCGCTCGTGGTCATCATGATCGGGCGGAACCGCAGCCGGCAAGCTTCAAAGATTGCGTCGGACGGCTCCATACCCTTGCTGCGCTCTACCTCGAGCGCGAAATCAACCATCATGATAGCGTTTTTCTTGACGATGCCGATCAGCAGGATCACGCCGATCGCGGCGATGATGGTGAACTGCGTGTCGAACAGCATCAGCGCCAGCACGGCCCCCACCCCGGCTGATGGCAACGTCGACAAGATGGTGATCGGGTGCATGTAGCTCTCGTACAGCACACCGAGCACGAGATAGACGGCGCTCAGAGCGGCGATGACAAGGATAACCTCGTTGCTCACCGTCTGCTGGTAGGTCAACGCGGTGCCGGCGAAGCCGCCATGGATACTCGCGGGCATGCCAAGCTGGCGCACCGCATCGTCGATGGCGGTTGCGGCCTGGCTCAGCGATCTGCCGTTCGCCAGATTGAAGGAGAGCGTCGTGGCAACGAACAATCCCTGGTGGTTCACCGCCAGCGGCGTGTTGCCGGGCGCGTAACTGCTGAACACGCTCAGCGGCACCATCGTCTCCTGGCTGGTGCTGACCGCGGTACCGGACGAGGCCGTGCTATTGCCGATGTTTGCCAAAGCGTTGCTGGATGCGTTGCGCGCCGAGCTGCTGGCGATGCTAGCGGCGGTCAGCGCACTGCTCGATGTCGTGCTGCTGCTGGTCGTTGTGCTGCTACCGTTGGCCGGTGGGCTGGTTGTCAGGATACTGCTCACCGTGCCCGGCGTGGTAGCGGCGATAAACGTACCAACAACTGCATTGGTCGTCTCCGTGCCGCTGGCCGATCCGCCGGATACGCTGACATAGATGTCCTGCAACGTCTCCGGCGATTGCCAGTAGCGCGGCGCCACTTCCATCACGACGTGATACTGGTTTTGTGCGCTGTAGATGGTGGAGACCTGACGCTGGCCAAATGCATCGTACAGCGTGTTGTCGATCTGCGTCATGCTGATGCCCACGCGGCTAGCCGTGGCGCGATCGATGTTCAGGTTGGTTTCCAGGCCTTTTTGCTGCTGGTCGGAGCTCACATCGCGTAGCACTGGGCTTTTTTCCAGCAGTGCCAATAGTTTGGGCGTCCATTTGTAAAGCAAGCTCGCGCTATCGGCGGTCAGCGTATATTGATATGCGGCATTGCTCTGCCGGCCACCGATCCTGATGTCCTGAACGGGTACGAGGAACAGGCGCGCCCCCGGAACGACCGATAGTTTGCGACGCAGCCGTGACATCAATTGCTCTATGCCCACGCGGTGGGAGAGTGGCTTCAGCGCGACGAACATCTGACCAGTATTCGCCTGGCCACCGGCACCGCCGCTGCCCTGGCCGGTAAAGCCGACCACGTTTTGCACGGCTGGATCGTGCTGCACGATCGTCATCATTTGCTCGAGCTTCGTCTCCATCGCGTCAAATGAGATGCTCTGGTCGGCCACCAGGGAACCCATCATCCGGCCGGTGTCCTGTAGCGGGAAGAACCCCTTTGGCACGATGACGTAGAGGGCAAAGTTCATCGCGATGGTGATGAGAAGCACGAGCATGACCAGGCGGCTATGTCGCAGCGACCATCGCAGGCTTCGCTCGTAGAGTGACAAAGCTCTATCGAACAGCGTGCGCGGCTGCGGCTCTTCGCCTTGCTGGCGCGGTTTCAGCATGACCGCGCACATCATCGGCGTCGTGGTGAGCGAGATCGCGAGCGACACCATGATCGCCAGCGATAGCGTCATGGCGAATTCGCGGAACAGGCGGCCAACGATGCCTGGCATCAGCAAGATCGGCAGGAACACGGCCACCAGCGACAGGCTCATCGACAGCACGGTGAACCCGACCTCGCGGGCGCCGAGCAGTGCTGCCTGCAGGCGTGGCATGCCGGCGTCGAGATGGCGGGAGATGTTCTCCAAGACCACGATCGCATCGTCCACCACGAAGCCGGTGGCAACGGTCAGTGCCATCAGAGACAGGTTGTCCAGGCTATAGCCCATCAAGTACATCGCGCCGAATGTGCCGATGATGGAGACCGGCACCGCGACGGCTGGGATCACGGTGGCCCGCGCGCTTCGCAAGAACAGAAACACCACCATGGTCACCAGCGCGACGGCGATCAGCAGGGTCGCCTCGGTATCGTTGAGGCCCTGCCTGATCGTGGTGCTGCGGTCGTTGGCGATCGTCAGGTGCATGTCGCGCGGCAAGGCTGCCATCAGTTGAGGGATCGCCGCTTTCACGCTGTCCACGGTCTGGATGACGTTGGCGCCGGGCTGGCGGAACAGAATCACCAATACCGAGGGCTGACCGTTGGCGAAGCCGGCGTTGTCGATGTTCTCGACTGAGTCTTCCACATCCGCGACGTCGGACAGATGCACCGCGGCGCCATTGCGATAGGCGATCACGAGATCGCGGTAGTCTGCCGCCTTGGTCGCCTGGTCGTTGGTGTAGATCTGGTAGTGCAGGCGCTCGCCTTCGATCACGCCCTTCGGACTGTTGGCGTTGGCCGAGGAAAGCGCGGCCCGCACGTCTTCGAGTCCAACGCCGTATTGATTCAGCATGGTCGGGTTCAACTCGACGCGCACGGCTGGCAGGGCAGCACCACCGACGATCACCTGGCCGATGCCGGTGATCTGCGACAGGCGCTGGGACAGCACATTGGAAGCGGCGTCGTACATCTGGCCGCGGGTGAGGGTCGGCGAGGTTAGCGCCAGAATCAGGATCGGTGCGTCGGCGGGGTTCACCTTGCGATAGGTGGGATTGCTGCGCAGACTTGTGGGCAGGTCGGCACGCGCGGCGTTGATGGCCGCCTGCACGTCGCGCGCGGCGCCATTGATATCGCGATCGAGGCCAAACTGCAGCACGATTCGGCACTGGCCGACCGAACTGCTGGAGGTCATCTCCGTCACATCAGCGATCTGGCCGAGATGACGTTCCAATGGTTCGGCGACGCTCGTCGCCACCGTTTCCGGGCTCGCCCCGGGAAGGGTCGCCATCACCGAGATGGTGGGGAAGTCTACCTGCGGCAGCGGCGCGACGGGGAGCTTGAAGAAGGCGAACATGCCAGCCAGGGCGATGCCAATGGTCAGCAGCGTGGTGGCGACCGGACGCGTGACAAAAGGGGCAGAGATGTTCATGGGCTACGCCACGGGATCCTGACGAGGGATGGCTCCACTTGGTCGAAGTTCCGCGCGAAATCTCCAGACGCCGCTGTGCCCCATCACTGTGCCGCCTCATTCAACCAACGTGGGTCCACATGCCAGCGTTTGTCCGACGCCGCCACGCTCATTGATCGAACTTCCAGCAAATCACCGCCCTGGTGAACGGCATCAGCTGCTGGCTCGCGACGGGCCGCCAACGATGGTTGGCTCCACCGCTGTCGGATGTGCGCAAAGGTCGATCTGGTGCGTGAACTGCTCCGGCTCGACCATCTCGCCACGTTTGGGACCGGTACCGACCGGTCGGCCGTTGGCCAGGGTCATCACGGCCACAGCAAGGAGCGAGGTTACCGTGCCGCGCATCATTCAGGATGATGGAGACATTGTTCCCGACGATCGTCGCAGCGCTGACGGGCTTCTGCGACGCCCAAAACCATGACCCTAGCCTTCCTACACGGCGGTTCGCGCCGCATCGTGACCGCGAAACCGGACGACGACGAGCACGATGAACACCAGGCGTTAAGATCCATAATCCGGCGCACGCCCGACGTCCCACAACGACGGTGTGCGACTGCGGGGCATGATCCGCCTCGGGCCAATAGATTCGCTTTTCCATGAGATCTGCGCGAGCCCCCTGGGCGAGCAAGTTAACGGGACGCCGAAGAAAATTACGCGTCTCGAGGCGGCTCACTCAATGCAGGATTGTTGGCTGTTACCAAAATCATCATTATGCAACCTGGTGACAAATCAACCATGCCACATCGCCGAAATTACCAGCGCACAATTTACCTGGCCCAGATCAGCCGAGACCAACTCCCGCTGATCCCGGCTCGTTGAGACCTTCCGCGATGCGGCGCTGATGTCGCTGCAGGCTCGCGAACAGAGGACTTTCGCGATGGCCCTCGCGCCTAGAACGGACTTCGGCGCCGCGCCATTGCGCAGGGTGGCACGCATCAACAGGGACGCCAGGCAGGTGGTCTTGTATAGGCGGAACGAGTCTAGTCACTGAGGCAAGAGTCTGCAGATTGAGGAATTGGCCGTCGCCCTCTGTGTCCACGCGATCGCAGCAATCGCTCTTGATCGGCGCCTCCTCATTAGGCGAAACTGATAGCCAGCGAACCAGCTTGGCAAGTCTAAGCCAGACCATCGTCGGACCGGAGGTCACGACAGAGCCGTCACATCAGGCCACGAGCATGGTCGTTGCGCGATACCTGTCGCGTGTTACGCCGTGCTGCGGCAAACATAGAATTTCAACCACACAACCGGACATGTGGTCACTCCGCGTCTTTACCTCCTGCCCCTGCTTGAACTCGATGCGATCAAGCCACCGCGTGACGCGCAGCCTGGATCAGGACTGACTGAAATGCCTGCGTGCGAGCAATGGCCGCGGCGAAGATCGGCACGTTCTCGCGCGTGGCCTGGGCCGTCGTTACCGGAATTGCAGACGCTGTCGCCCGTTGTTCCGTTGGTGAGAGCTGTGCCTGCGATGTTCCGCAGAAACAAAACCTGGCTACGGGTCTGGTACTAACACTTAATAGTGCGCCCAACCACGCGGCCCTCCATCCTGGTCACCACTCCATAACGCGCCCCCTGCTGCTGTTGCCCGGCCAATCAGGTCCATCCAGATGCCCGTCAGCGCCGATCTCACGCATCGTGTCGGCGAGCTCTGTCCTCCTATTGATGGAGTGGAGACGGCTGGACGGCCCCCTAAATTCGCATTTAGTCGGCTAAATTCTCGTTCATGTCAGTCGTCAAATGTCCGGCTGCAGCAGCGGAGCAGGACGCCAGGCCGTGTCGGTGCATCGGTAGGCTGCAATGTCACATTGCCGCTTCGCGGGCCCGGACCGAGTTGGGGTAGCTTTCCGGCTCCGCTATTCCCTCGCCCTGTCGATCGGAGATTGGGGGAGAGTGACCGACGGCGCCGGTGAATTGGGCTGTCTCGGTCGCGGCCGTTCACCGACCTGTCGTTGTCATCGCTTGCGGATTTGCTCCCACGCATCCCTGGTGCGATGACGATACCGTGCGATGCTGCGACGGCGGCGATGGCAACCAACGTCGCGGCGACCAGCTCGGCGCCACGCCATCCGCCCGCGCAACCCTATGCATCTGCCCCTCTGGCACGCCCTGTTAAGCGCCTGGGCAGTTACGTCTTCTTAAGCAATTTCTTGCGACGTTGTTACATCGTGCAACAAGTTGTCATTCTTCAGAGCTATTTACCCCATAATCTCCGCGCAGACGGCATTTGCGTTTTGCGGCTGGTGCCCTTGGCGGTCCGGCCGGATGATGCCCAAACGCGCGCCGCTGTGCATTTGTGCGTTGCAGCAGATGCACGAGGCGGGCATTATTGCCAACTGGATGGCGGGCGCGAGGACCCGGCCAATCACGCGGCGTGTGGACCGGCGCTGATCTGACCGCGCCACGGGGTAGCTAGGAGTCGTTGTGGATGTGGATTGTCCGGATCGCCCTGTCCCGTCCTTATACTTTCATCGTCATGGCATTACTGATTCTGATCCTCAGTCCATTGGTGATTTTGCGGACTCCCACTGACATCTTTCCGAATATTGATATCCCGGCCATCGCGGTGGGCTGGCAGTACACCGGGCTCAGCCCGGAGGACATGGAAGGCCGGTTGACGACGCCCTACGAGCGCTCGCTGACCACGCTGGTCGACAACATCCAGCACATCGAATCGACGACCTACAACGGCCAGTCCATCACCAAAATCTTCCTTCAGCCAGGTGCCAGCCTCGACACTGCCAATGCCCAGGTCACGGCGGCCGCGCAGACGCAGTTGCGGCAGATGCCGCCTGGTACTCAGCCGCCGCTGATCATGAATTTCAGCGCCTCCAGCGTGCCGATCCTGCAACTTGGTCTGTCCGGCCCAGGGCTGTCCGAGCAAGCGCTCAACGACCTCAGCCTGAATTTCCTGCGCACGCAGTTAGTTACCGTGCCGGGCTCGGTGATCCCGTACCCATATGGCGGCAAGCAGCGCCAGGTGATGATCACGCTCAATCCGGCGCTGCTCCAAGCGAAGGGATTATCGCCCGCCGACGTACTGAACGCGGCGGCGCTGCAATACCTGGTGCTGCCGTCGGGCACGGCGAAGATCTCCGAATTCGAATATGACATTCGGATGAATGGGACCACGCATACCGTGCAGCAGATCAACGATCTGCCGATCAAAACGGTTGGCAACGCGACGATCTATATGCGTGACGTCGCCACCGTCAGCGACGGATTTTCACCGCAGACCAACGTGGCGCGGAAGGACGGCCAGCGCGGCGTGCTGGTCAGCATCCTGAAGGCCGGCAACGCCTCCACCATCAGCGTGGTCAACGGCATCCGCGCGATGCTGCCGCGTGTCGCGCAGACCTTGCCGCCGGCGTTGAAGGTGCAGCCGCTCGCCGACCAGTCAATCTTCGTCAAGGGGGCGGTCAGCGGCGTGCTGCGGGAAGCGGTCATCGCCGCCGGTCTGACCGCCCTGATGATCCTGCTGTTCCTGGGCAGTTGGCGCAGCACCATCATCATAGCGATTTCCATCCCGCTCTCGATCCTGACCTCCGTCATGGCGCTCAGCTTTCTCGGTCAGACAATCAACATCATGACTCTGGGCGGCCTCGCGCTCGCCGTCGGCATCCTGGTCGATGACGCCACCGTCACCATCGAGAATATCGAACGCTATCTGGAGGAAGGCGAGGACCTGCACACGGGGATCCTGCACGGTGCCGCGCAGATCGCGGTTCCGGCGCTGGTATCTACCTTGTGCATCTGCATCGTGTTCGTGCCGATGTTCCTGCTCCAGGGGGTGGCACGCTATTTGTTCGTGCCGCTGGCGGAAGCGGTGGTGTTCGCCATGCTGGCGTCGTACGTGCTGTCTCGCACGCTGGTGCCAACGATGGCGATGTATCTGTTGCGGGTGAAGCACCACGGCCAGGGACGGTCGGGCAATCCGCTGGTGCGGCTGCAACGTGGCTTCGAACGCCGGTTCGAGCAACTCCGCCACACGTATCACTCCATCCTGGTGGATCTGGTCCGGTGGCGTGGCGTGTTCATCCCGGTCTTCCTGCTGTGCTGCCTGTCGGTCTTCGTGCTGCTGCCGTGGCTTGGCCAGGACTTCTTTCCAAGCACCGACAGCGGGCAGTTCATTCTGCACATGCGGGGCAAGACCGGCATGCGCATCGAGGAAACCGCGCGGCTGGCCGACCTCGTCGAAGCGGCCATTCGCAAGGTCGTCCCGCCGCGCGAAATGGACACGATCACTGACAACATCGGCCTGCCGTACAGCACTATCAATCTGACCCACACATCCACCGGCGTGATCGGTGCGTCCGACGCCGACATCATGGTCACGCTCAGATCGGATCATCATCCGGTCGCGGGCTATGT
>JASHVB010000165.1 GCA_030039695.1 Acetobacteraceae bacterium | reverse complement strand
CGGTCCCGAACTCGACCCGCTGACGCAGTTTCGCGTCATCGAGGCGCTGGCAATGGCTGATGGCTCTGTCGGCTGGTGCGCCATGATCAACTGTGACAGCGGCTACATAACCGCTTTCCTCGATCAGGATGTGGGACGCGCTCTGTACGCAGACATCCAGGCGCCCACTGCGGCATCCGCCACGATAACGGGTCAGGCGACGCGTGTTCCTGGCGGTTATCGTGTTACCGGGCGCTTCCCGTTCGCCAGCGGCTGCCAGCATTGCGATTGGGTTTGGGTCGGATGTACCGTCGTCGACCATGGCGCGCAGCAGCTCGACCGCAACGGTGTGCCAGAGACCCGCCAGTGCCTGCTGCCGCTATCGGACTGTGAGGTCCTTGATACTTGGTTCACGACCGGCCTGCGCGGTTCGGGCAGCAATGATCTTCGGGCGGACAATGTATTTGTCGCGACGGAACGTACGTTTAGCTTCCAGGATCCGGCCCTGATAAAACGGTCGGGGCCGCTCTATGCATTGCCGTTTATGTACGTGACAAAGGCGCCGGCTCCCGCGTTGGGAATCGCTCGACAAGCGATCGATATGCTGATCGATACCGCTTCCAGGAAGCCCGCGCGGCGTTACACGCTCGGGGAGCGAATGGAGGCACCAAAGACTATGCGTGACGACGTGTTTGTGCAGGAGGCGGTCGGACGGGCCGAAACCATGCTGGCGTCCGCCCGAGCCTATCACTTCGGGGTCGTCGGCGATCTTTGGGCTACTTTGTTGCGTGGTGAAGAACCAACTCCGCGCCAGATCGCCTGCGTGACGACCATGAGCACTCACGTGATGGGCGTCTGCGTGGATGTAGTGCAGTTGGTCTGCAAAGCTGCGGGCGGCGCCGCGGTGTATCAGGCGGGTCCCTTCGACCGTTGCCTGCGCGATATCCTGACGATGAATCAGCACGTTGTAGCCACGCTGCGAACCTATGAGATGGCCGGACGGCTGTTGCTCGGCCTCGAGCCACTGAGGTGGCTCCTCTAACTACAGGCGTAACCAATAAGCCGGCGCCAGTCATCGTTTTGTAGCTTGTATCTCCAATCGTGTACTTCCGTCTTGGATCAAGAAGACCTCCTCTCATGCAGCTCAGCCATGATTGAGCGCTTTCTCGCCGTAACACTCGCGCGGAATACCTCATCGGAGATCTGGCTGCCTGACCAAACATCGCAGCGGCGATAGCGATCGTCAGTTGACATGGAGGGCCACCATGGCCGCGGAGAAGCAGGTTGCTATCATCACCGGCGCGTCCCGAGGCATCGGAGCGGCGCTCGCCAAGGCTTATCGAGAACGCGACTACCGCGTCGTTGCCACTGCCCGTTCGGTGCAGCCGTCGAACGATCCGGACATTCTTGTCGTTTCTGGTGATATTGCCGACCGTAACACGGCACAGCGCGCAATCTCTGCCGGCATGTCGCGGTTTGGGCGCATTGATACGCTGGTGAACAACGCCGGCATCTTCATTGCCAAACCGTTCACCGAATACTCCCAAGAGGACTATGCCGCCATCCTAGGTGTGAATATCTCCGGGTTCTTCTACATCACGCAGCTTGCCATCGCTGAGATGGTGAAGCAAGGTAGCGGGCATGTCGTGCAGGTCACGACGGCTCTGGTCAGCCATGCGAATTCAGCGGTGCCCGCGGTGCTGACGTCACTGACAAAAGGCGGACTGGATGCCGCGACAAGATCTCTCGCCATCGAATACGCAAGACGAGGTATTCGTGTGAACGCTGTTGCACCGGGCGTCATCAAGACACCGATGCATTCCCCTGCGGCCTTTGCGCAGTTCGATGCTATGCATCCCGTTGGCCATATGGGCGAGATCTCCGACATCGTTGACGCGATCTTCTATCTCGAATCGGCACGTTTCGTGACGGGCGCTGTCCTTCACGTCGATGGCGGCCAAAGTGCGGGTCACTAAAGGGAGAAGCGCGATGCCGATCGATTTCACGCTGACGCCGGAGCAGCGGCGGTTGCGCCAAGACGCGCGCACTTTCGCGCGCGATGTGCTGTCGAAGGTGGCGGCAGCCACAGGAGATCTGCCGACACCACTTGCCCGCTTCGCTGCAACACGGCCGTTCTACCAACAGGCCGTCGCGGCGGGCTTTCTGCGCCGTCTGATCCCAACGCCGCTCGGCGGCCAGGGCACGGGCGTTGTCGACATGACGGTACTGGCGGAAGAGTTCCATGCGGTCGATGTCAACGTCTCGCTTACTCTGCTGGGCACCATGCTCGGCCTGTTCCCGGTATTGCTGGGCGGAACGGCGCAACAGGCAGAACGCATCTTTGCGCCGTTCACGTCGGGGCAAGGCACGCCGCTCGCTGCTTTCGCCTTCAGCGAACCCGGTGGCAGTGCCAATTTCGCCGCCCCCCCTCCAGCCGAAGGCCTGCGGACGGAGGCGCGTCTGCAAGACGGCCACTGGCTGATCTCCGGCGCAAAGAAGTGGGTTTCCAGTGGCACCGGCTGGGACGGGAATGGCGCCGACTTGCTGACGGTTGTCTGCCGTACCGATCCCAAAGTACCCTTGGAGGATGGAATCTCGATAATCGCCGTCCACGGTCCAGCGGATGGCATCGTACTGGAGCGCGCGATCGATTCCGTCGGACACCGCGCGCACCTGCAACCACAGTTCCGGCTGAATGAGGTACGCGCGCCGGCTGATAACCTGATCGGGCCGCGGGGCGGCGGCAAGGCGCTCGTCGAAGCTTGCTTCGCCGGCACCGCGCCGATCGTCGGCATCTTCGCTGTCGGGTTGATGCGCTCGGCGTTCGACTTCGCGCTGAGTTTTGCGAAGCTGGAGAAGCGCGGCGGCGCGGTCCCGATCATCAGTCATCAGGCTGTTGGCTACGCGCTCGCCGACGCGAAGATAGCAATCGAGGCGGTGCGTTCTCTCAGCCTACGCGCGGCGCATGCGTTCGACACACGGTCACCCGGCGCGCTGGAATTGGCGGTGCAAACAAAAGTGTTCGGGTCGGAGACCGCGGTACGAGTGATCTCTGATCTTATGCGCGTCGTTGGGATCGACAGCTATGACCGCGCGCTGCCGTTCGGCGGCCTGCTTGCCGATGCGCTTGCACTTCCATTGTTCGATGGCGGGAACATGGGCGTTCGGCGGCGGCAGCTGCACGAGTTGATGCAACTGCCGGACTACGACCCGCTCGCAACTCTTGGCGACTGAGCAATCGCGGCGCTCGAGCGCGAGGCGGATGGATCAGACCCCGTCTGATTGGCCAGACGGACGCGAAAAAACGTCCCAATGCTTCTGCCCAATGTTTCTGCCCGCTGGTTCCGTGATCCGTGAGGGCAGGAAGATAGTCCCGGTGGCCACCCCAGGCCGCGATGGAATGTCCAATTTGTTGCGGTTCCCACGGCGAAACGGCGTGTCACAAGGCCACCCCTCCCAGCCGTAGAGAACGACGGCCGCTCCGACAGAGGCGGCGGGAAAGCGCACGTCATGGCAGGTGTCGCGCAATATACTGTCGCATCAAAGCCGCCAACGAGCCTGACGATGTCAGGTCAACCTGCCAGCACCTAGCGAAATTGTTTGATGCCGCTACGGTCCGGCGTTTTCACACAACCTCGCCCCAGAGCGGCGCTCAGCTGATCGCGTCTATGTCTCCAAAGCGCACGTTCGTCAGGGCGGTTGGTACGAGCGAGGGAAATTGCGGTTAGTCCGGGTAGATCATCTTTCGCGTCACGCCGCCGTCGACGGTGAATTCGGCGCCAGTGATGAAGCCGCTGTCGGGTCCAACCAGGAAGGCAGTTAGCGCCGCGACATCTTCCGCCATCCCAACGCGTCCGACCGGATGAAAGGCGTGGTCCTTGGGCCGCGGCCGATCTCCCTTGGTGTAAATCCAACCCGGGCTGATGCAGTTCACCCGCACGTCTGGGGCCAAGCTGATCGCCAGTGCATGCGTCAGCGCGACGAGGCCACCTTTCGACGCGGCGTAAGCTTCGGTATTGGGTTCCGACATCCAGGCACGCGTCGAGGCGATCGTCACCACAGCGCCCGTCGCCGTACGCAGCAGGCTTTCCGCCGCCCGCACCAGCAGGAATGTCGCGGTCAGGTTCGTGGCGATGACACGCGACCATTCAGCGAGCGACAAGGCGGCGATCGCCTTGTGAATGTTGACGCCGGCGTTGCAGACCAGCACGTCCAGCCGGCCCTCCCGTGTGCGGACGCCATCGATCAACCGGTTCACGGACGCTTCATCGGATACGTCACAGAGCACAGCGCGAGTGCCCACCGGCAGACGCGCAGGCGCATCGCGGTCGGCGATCACCACGCCGCAGCCGTCTTGCGCCAACCGTGCCGAGATCGCCGCACCAATGCCGTGCGCGCCGCCGGTGACCAGGGCGATCCGCGATGACGCTTGCGACATGCCGCCCGACGACAGACCGCTCCCCTACTCCGCCGCTTGCTTCACCGCGGCACCACTCGCGGCATCCAGCGCCTGGGTTAAATCAGCGAGGATGTCATCGATATGCTCTATTCCCACCGACAACCGCACGTACCCCGGCGTCACGCCTGTCGCTTCTTGCTCTGCCGCAGAAAGCTGCGAGTGCGTGGTGCTTGCCGGATGAATTGCCAAGCTGCGGGCATCACCGATATTGGCCACGTGGTAGAACATCTGCAGCGCATCGATGAACCGCCGACCGGCATCGATGCCGCCGGCGAGCTCGAAACCGACCAAGCCCCCGTGCCCGTGTGGCATGTATTTCGCCGTGCGCTCGGCGCCGAGACCCTCGTGGAACGCCGGGTGGATCACCCGCGCCACGTCTTTGCGAGTGGCGAGGAACTGTGCCACGGCGAGCGCATTTTTGCTGTGTTCGCGGATGCGTAGCGGGACGGTCTCCAGCCCCTGCAGGAACAAGAACGCGTTGAACGGCGCCATCGCGGCGCCGAGGTCGCGCAGCAGAACGACCCGCATGCGGATGATGTAAGCAATCGGGCCAAGTGGCTTCACCGCCTGGGTCCAGATTGCGCCGTGATAGCTGGGATCGGGCGTATTCAGCAGCGGCTGGCGTGCGGGATGCGCCTCCCAGTCGAAGTTGCCGCCATCGACGACCACGCCACCGATGGAGGTGCCGTGGCCGCCGATGTATTTTGTGGTCGAGTACATCGACACCGCAGCGCCGTGTTCGAATGGCTTCACCAAGATCGGCGCCGCGGTGTTGTCCATGACCAGTGGAATGCCGAACTTGCGCCCGATCGCGGCGACTTCCGCGATCGGGAAGGGGATCAGCTTCGGATTCGGCAGGGTCTCGGCATAGTAGACGCGTGTGCGGTCATCGGTGGCATTGGCGAAAGCTTCTGGATTGGCCGGATCGACGAAGCGTGTCTCGATTCCCAGGTCCTTCAACGTATTTTGGAATAAGTTCCAGGTGCCGCCGTAGAGATCGGTGGAACTGACGATGTTGTCGCCGGCACGCGCCAGGTTCTGCACACAGAACGCGGACGCAGCCTGTCCGGACGCAAGGGCCAGCGCCGCCACACCACCTTCCATCGCCGCGATGCGCTTCTCGAACGCGTCCTGCGTTGGGTTCATGATGCGGGTGTATATGTTGCCAAGTTCCTTCAGCGCGAACAGGTTGGCGGCGTGCTCTGCGCTGTCGAACTGGTAGGATGTGGTCTGATAGATTGGCACCGCGACAGCATTGGTAGCGGAATCACGCCGCCAGCCAGCGTGCAGTGCCAAGGTCTCCGGATGGTTCGACACGATCGCCTCCCTGCAATTCAAGGGCAGACTATAGCGGACCCGTGGCGGACGTGAAACGCGGGTGACACGGGCGCGATGTTCTCGCGCCAACGTCGCGGTTCATGGCATGAAATCACGCCGGATTGGGAGTGCCGGCAAACACCGTCTACGCCGCACCGCGTCGCCGCAGGATAGCGCCAGCCTTGCGCAGTGCCTCGGCCATCGTTTCGGCCGGATAGGCGCCAGAGAACAAGCTGTAGCCGTCGAGGAAGAATGACGGCACCCCGTTGACGCCCGCCTCACGTGCCGTCTGGTCGGCGGCGCGCGTCTCCTTCTCGGCCATGTCGCTGGCGAGAAACGCCGCGGCCTCGTCGGGGTTGAGGCCCGACTGAGCGGCGCACGTGGCCAACACGCTCGGATCGCCGATATCGCGACCCTCAGTGAAGTAGGCGCGGAACAGGGTTTCCATCACCTCATCCTGCACGCCCTTTTGGCCGGCGAACCAGATGAGCCGGTGCGCGTCGATGGTGTTCGGCGTGCGCAGCATCAGGTCCGGGCGAAAGGCAAGGCCCACGCTGGCGGCGGCGCGTCCGACGCGCTCGTCGGCCTCGCGGGAGCGTTCGGCGCTGCCAAACTTCCAGGCGCGGTAGGCGGCGCGGTCACGGCCTTCCTTCGGCATGTCGGGATTGAGCTGAAAGGGGTTCCAGTGAACGGAGAAGATGAGGCCCTCATTGCTAAGGCTCGCCAGCGCCCGTTCGAGCTGCCGCTTGCCAATATAGCACCAGGGGCAGATCGCGTCCGAGACAATGTCGATGCGGGTGCCGACCCCGTCCGAGCGAGGGAGTTCAGATGAAGTGATCTCCGGCACCTCGCAGCCGTCGGCACCGCACACCACGCCTGGGGGAGCCGCGTCGTCCATGCCTGATCCTCCGTCTTTGCCGCCCTAAGATGGGCGTGACCGAGGGGGTTCACCAGGGGGTGTGCTCGGACCTTGCAAAGGGTCCGCTGCGTACGCCGCCTGCACGAGGTCCATCGCCGCGGCCATATCGTCCAGGTCCGCGATCGGCCTCTCCCCGGCTTGCACGCGTCGCAGCGTATCGCGCACAAACTCCGGGTAAAAGAACACGTTGGTCAGTGGCATCTCTCGCGTTGTGCGGCGCCGGTCGTCAGTCATGATTTCCAGCGTGCGATTGTCGCGAGCCGCGAAGTAGTGATGGTCCGCACGGATGCTGTAGTGCATGTCAAAGACCGAGTTCGGCGCAGGGTAGAGATAGCCGGTCTCCACCACGCATGTCGCACCCCCGCCGCGCAGCAGCACCACCGCGTGATCCTCGATGGTGAGATGTGCGGTGTGATTTGACATCGCCGCGCCTACCACTTGCAACGGTGCATTGTTCAACAGTACGCGGCACAGGTCGAGGTGGTGAACGCCGAGATTCAACAGCGGTCCTCCGCCGGCGGTAGCGCGGTCCAGCATCCATTCGACGCGCTGCTGGTGGTATCGGTCGACCATGCCGCCAACGAACTTGAAATTGATGTAGTGCAGCCTCTCGTCGGCGGCAACGTCGCGAATAGTATCGATCAGTGGACAGTAGCGCAGCACCAACGGCACCGCGGCGAACATCCCGGCTTGGGCCGCGCGCGCAGCGATATCGTGCGCTTCGGCGCTGTTGATGGCGCAGGGCTTTTCCATT
>JASHVB010000164.1 GCA_030039695.1 Acetobacteraceae bacterium | reverse complement strand
GAAGCTTTGCAGCATCGGATCGAAATGCGGCGTCCTGCTCAGCGAGCGTCCGACGAGTACCTCCACTTTGCCAGCAATCCAAAAGCCGACAACCAGAATCAGCAGGGCGGCGATGACGTGCAGCGCATTGCTGACAAGCAGCGGCGCCATGAGCTCAAGACTGGACACGATATGTTGCGGGTTTTCGTCGAGCATGCGTTTCACCTTCTGTACTGTCGGCTCGTGCGGAGATTGTCGGAGTGAACAGCGTCGCGGTGCGCAGAGGCAATATGGTTCCCCTACTCTTGAGCGAGGCGATAGCGGGAGGAGCGCTCCGATGGTCCTGACCCTTCGCCCCTCTCCCTTGCCTTCAGGGAATGAGGGCCTTGTTTCTCATGCCTTGACGCTTTCGGCTGGTTCATAGGCGCCCGGGATCGAGCGTGCTTGCGAGTACGGATTTAGGCAGTCGGCATCACTCCTCGCCGGGCGGACGGGGAGCGTCTGGCGGCGATCGTTTCCGACCGCAACCTCCGGCAGAGGCCCATCGAGCGGGCACAGCTCATCCTGCCATCGGCGCAAGGTGGTGCGGTACGGCAGATCGCCATCCACATCGGCGTGAACCGTCCGATGGTCTGATTCCTCCATATCGGCGCCCTTGGCATGGCCCGAACCCTCCCCGCGAATCGAGAATCTTTTAGCAGTGGCTGGCCAGATCGACACTGGTGCAAGTCAAACGACCGACGAATCAAGCCAGACCGGTCAACAAGGGCGCGTAGATCCTTGTCGATATTCTCCGCCGCTTCGCCAAGGCGCTTACCCAGTTCCTGCACCGCAAAGCTTAGCAATGCAGCAATTTCGCAGGGCGAGCGATTGAGCAATGCTCGGGCTTCTTTGTGCCGTTCGGCGTTCGATGGTCGCCACGGCGCTGGTACAGGTTGCGGAGCCGGATCTTCGAGGTCAGCGGCCACGTGATGCCCGGTGGGCCGGGTGGGGCAAGCCTCTACCGCGGTGGCCGCGCGGGTGCCCGCCGTTGCGCTTGTGTCGCACGCCGAGTGCCACGTAAGCTGGCGCGGTTCGCAGCATGTCCGCCGCGCGTGGCGCATCAGCTCCGTGGGTCAGCCTGCCTGGGTCAGTGCACCGCGCCATCGCCAGAAGCATCGCCGCATCACTGCGGCGCTCCGGGAGCGGGCCGCCAGAACCAGGCGCCCGCGGCCTCCGGCAGTCGCGCCGGCACCGGTCCCATCATAAGCCGGCTGGAGGAAGAACGTGTCTGCCGCCACCTCGGAAAATCTGCTTGCACTCTACGACGACGCACCGCTCAACGCGCGCTACTGGCTGACCTTCACCATCATGTGCGGCGTCTTCGTGCTCGACTTCTTCGACTTCTTTCTGATCGCCTTCGTCATGTCGCAGATCGGACCGGAGTGGAAGCTGACCTACGGCCAGGGTGCCTTGATTTTGTACGGCGCTGGCGTCGGCGCTATCATCGGCGCGATCATTTCCGGTGTGCTGGGAGATCGTTTCGGCCGGAAAATGCAGACCGTTACCGGCACCTTCATCTGCGGCATTGCCGCCGGCTGCATTGGGCTGCTTCCGTCTGGCGCATGGATCATCCTGGCCATCCTGCGATTCTTGGTGGGCTTCGGCCTGGCCGCCGGCGTCACGCCCGCCCTGACGATTGTGGTCGAGCAAACCCCCACGCGCTGGCGCACCGGCATGACCAGCTTCTTCGTCGTGTTCGCCAGCGCGGGCACGCTGCTGGCCTCACTCACGTCAGCCATTTTGCTGCATGCCTTCGGCTGGCGCGGCGTCGCTATGACAGGGTTCGTCGCCCTGATCGTCGGCGTCCTGGTCTGGGGGTTCGTTCCGGAGTCGGTGCGCTGGCTGGCCGCCAAGGGGCGCTTCACTGAGGCACGCGACGAAGCGGCGCGCCAGCTTGGCCTCGCCCGCGATAAGGTGCCTCTGCCGACGGTTGTGCCAGCGACGCAGCCGCGCGCCAGCCTAGCCGAGCTGTATCACAAGCCGGGCCTGTTCTGGCAGACCGTGGTAATCTGGGGTGGCTCGGCAAGCGCGGCCTATGGTTACTACCTGTGGGGACCGACGATCGTCGCGGTGGCGCTGCACGTGACGCCGGCAAGGGCGGCCGGCTACTTCATCTACGTCGCCGGCTGCGGCGTGCTCGGCAAGATCATTGTGTCGTTAATTGCCCCGGCGATGGGCCGGCGAGCGCTGGGCGTGGTGTTCGGGTTCCTTTCCACCCTTTGCCTCGCACTTGCTGGCTATTTCAACGGCGTTTTGGTTGGCACCTTCCCGCTGTTCATTCTGCTCACGGCAGCGTCGGCGTTCTTCGTTGAGGGCGGCTTCTCCAATCTGGCGCCTTACACGGTGGAGCAGTACGGAGTCCGGCTCGGCGCGCGCTCTTCGGGGCTCGGCCAAGCAGCCAATGGCGTCGGCAAAATCATCGGTCCCCTGGCACTGGCCCTGCTTGCCGGCAGTAGCAACGTCATCGCGCCGCAGGCGACGACCGCGGCGGTGTTCCCGGCATTCGTCCTGCTCGCCGCGCTGATGCTGCTCGTCGCGCTTTCCTACATGTTCCTCGGTGTCGAGACGCACGGCCGTCCCATTGCGCAGGGTCACGAGGAATGGGCTGGTCAACGGGGCGTGTAAAGCCGGTGGAAGGCCGACGCCGACCGCGTTGCCAGGGCCAGCGGGGAGCGACGCCCCCTCTGGCACCTTCAGCAGCCAAGGCGGCAAAGGCAGCTCCGGGGTCGGCGTGCGGCGAGATGTGCGGCTGACGACGGGACGGTTGGCGGTACACGATGCGCCGAGGCTAGCGTGTGAATCGCCC
>JASHVB010000163.1 GCA_030039695.1 Acetobacteraceae bacterium | reverse complement strand
TGAAGTGATAGAAGTAAGCCGCCGTGATCTCCTGAAACTGGGATACGCTCAGGAATTGCTTCCCGGCGAGAGCTGGGCCTGCGCCACCCTGGAGCTGTTTGCCGTGGCAGATGGCGCAAACCTTCTGAAACACGTCCTCGCCAGCCGCGGCCTGCGATGTCGTGTAGTACCCATGTCCTGCAGAAGAGTCGGTCTGCACTGTTACCCCTGAGACTGGAAACAGGATCACCAGAGCCAGAACAATGGTCGATCCTAGAATACGCAACGTCCCCACCCCAGCTCTTTGCACTCATCCTCCCCCCGAGCGCGAACCGAGCGGTCGCGCGAAACTGAGCACGGTGAGAAAAGGCGATGCGTCGCGCAACCAACTCCTGACTTTTTCCGCCGCAGCGGTCGTATCAGCGTCCATTGATGAGCGGTGCACGCATCGATTACAGCGAACATGAAAGGCTGTCAACCTGCGATTGAATCTCGAGAGCAGCACCTCTCCTCGAGCGGACGTAACAGCATACCCACAACCGGGCCGGTCGAGCAGACTGTGTGCCTCCCACAGCCTGCGGGTTGCGTGCGCCAGTAACGGCATTGGCGCCGACACGGCTCCAACCTTGATTGGCGGCACTGTCGAGGTCGTGGTTGGTGCCGCTCATCAAGATCGCGGCGACCATGCATACGAAGCAGCGGCTGACCGGCTAGCCGCCGTCCACTGAGCCGTCGCGTTGCTTCGGCACGACTTTGAGAACTTGGCCGTTGTTCGAGGTGTACTCTCCGCTACGAACACGTCGTCAATGAAGTGTGCGACGCCATCAGCAGGCGCTGTTGCTATCTTTGAGTGGGAGCAATTCTGGACATTGCCTCACCGACTTGCCTGACTTGGGTTGCCAAATAAAAGTGTTGGGGACCCATGATTTGTCGGTACTATGGCGAGCGCGGAGCAACCGGGAATAGATCAAGGCACGATCGTCACCGTCGATCGCCATGGTCTGCGGGCCCCGCTCGACTGGCCCGAGACCTGCGAGGAACAGGTCTCGGGCCAAGTGGCACTATGGAACCGCCTTGTCTCGATCGAAACCGAGCACCGCGAGGCGGTGCGTTCCATCTCGGAAAAAGATCCGGAAGCTGCGGAGTGAGAGCACCAGTTCGATGCGCTTAGCCACGATATTGAAGCGGCGATCAATGAAAGGGTGAAGCAAGGATCCGAGACTAGAAGCCCCTGCACATAGGTTTTGACTGGTTGCGCCGGGATTCACGCCTCGCACCCATCGTTGAACTGAAAGCACGGACCGAAGTGCGATGACGTTCGTGGGGATGCGATAGCAATGCCCACGAAGAGGAAACAACCAGATGGTGGACGAGATGACCGCCCAACGTGAAGACGTTGGCTGGATGACGGAAGCGCATCGCCTATCGCTGGGTGCCAACCGGTCCAGCAGACGGCCTGCAATGACCGGCAACGCCAGCTGTCTCTCCCGGATGGCGTTGGTACAACCCGATCGAAAGATTGTCGTGTTCAGTATGTACGAGGACCCGGCCATCGCGTTGCCCGCGTTGGAGGCCGGCGCCCGTGGAGACATCACCAAGCAGCGTCATTGATGGCGGCATAGGAATCGGCAACGTTTGGGCGACCTACGTCGCAGTCCCCGCCAAGATCAGGCGCCATGTGGAGCCGCTACAAAAATCTCTTATGCGACGGCCGATCGCCCTCGTCAGTACTCTTCCGGCAATATCGTCCGCTTCACCCATAGCGGCGGTAGGCCGGCCGCTGCGCTGAGCGCCGGAAACGAACGGAGCCAGCCCCTCGAAGGATCGGCCGGCCATCTCGATCGCGGACATTGCGTTCTTTCACCTTGTTCGCCGCGCTTCGTCTACAGTCTCCTTGCGAGCGGGTGGTAACGAGGCCCGCGTCGGTTGCGATCCACCGTTTGCACGCACAAACTTGACGAGGTGCGCTGCCAAGGCGTCGACGAACAGGCGCACACGCGTCGGCATTTGACGGTAACGCGGAAAGAGCGCGCAGACCGGCGCCGGGTCGCTCTGCCATTCGGGTAATACTTGGACAAGGCGTCCGGCAGCGAGGTCGGAGGCAACGTATATCCAGGATTTCATGATCAGACCGCACCCTGCGAGAGCCCAGTCCTGGGCAATCTCTCCGTTGTCACACCGCAAGCGAGAGGTCACGCGGACATCAACGGGCTGTCCATCAATGTGGACGAGGCGCCACGAGGTTTGGGCGCCGCGACTGAACAGAAGGAAGTCGTGCCGAGTCAACTCCTCTGGCTTGGAGGGCATTCCGCGCCGCTTCAGGTAGCTGGGAGACGCCACAATGATCCGCCGGTTGTCGATGAGCTTCCGCATGATCAGATCGGAATCACGCGGCGTGCCGATCCGTATCACCACATCCATTCTCTCCTCGACGGGATCGACGATCCGATCGGTCAGAACGAGGTCTGCCGACAATTTCGGATAAGTCAGGATGAGATCTCGGCAGACCGGACTGACATGCGCGCGACCAAGGGCAGTCGATGCGCTCACCCGCAGGACGCCGGTCGGTTCGACCCGGCCACCGGCCAAAGCGGCCTCGGCTTCATCGACCTCCGCGAGGATGCGCTGCGCCCGATCAAGGAACTGTTGTCCCTCTTCGGTGAGAGCAAAGCGACGCGTGGTGCGCAATGTCAGGACAGTCTCGGTGCGACGTTCCAGCGCGGCGAGACGTTTGCTTACCACGCTCAACGCCAAGCCCATTTCGCGCGCCGCTGCTGACAGGCTTCCAGCCGCAGCGATACGCACGAAGGTGCGCAATTCGGCGATGTCGGTCAGCATGCCACCTCCCATTCTTTCCCTAACGTGGAGGCTGTCTCCAAGCCGGCCAGGATAGTCGCCGCGGTGAGAATGCCCAGATGCCAAGTGTGTTGCCGCCATTACCTCGTACGCAGGAGAGCACCATGGCAGTCACTGAACCGTTCTGGCCCAACCAGGCTCGCCTCGCCATCAGCTTCTCGCTCATGTTCGAGGCCGGTGGTCAGCCCATTTCAGGCGCCGGCGGCGTGATCCCCGAGGCGATCCAGAACGGCCTGCCGGACCTACCGACCAACGCCTTCTTCCAGTACGGCGTCTATGAGGGCGTGCCGCGGATCCTCGACCTGATGGACAAGCACCAGGTCAAGCTCTCGTCCTTCATGATCGGCCGAGCGGTTGAGAAGGCCCCTGACCTGGCACGCGAGATCGTCAGGCGGGGCCACGAGGCCGCTGCGCACGGTCGCACTTGGCAAAACAGCTATTTCCTCGATCCCGACGCCGAGCGGGCGTTCATCGCCCATAGCGTCGAGGCGATCCAGAACGTCACCGGTCAGCGCCCGATCGGGTGGAACGCCTACTGGATGCGAAACTCGCCGCACACGCTCGATATCCTGCAGTCGCTCGGTTTCAAATACCATATCGACGAGCCCAGCATGGACGAGCCATTCATCGTTAGCTTGAGGGGCGGCGACTTCGTGACGGTGCCCTACACCTTCCACATGAACGACATCGTTTCCTTTCCGTTCG
>JASHVB010000162.1 GCA_030039695.1 Acetobacteraceae bacterium | reverse complement strand
CGTCATCCCAAGCTGAGCGGCAAGAAATCGAGCCAGCGCCGCGCCACAATCCTGACGATCCACGGCGCAGCAGCGACCGGTTCAAATGACGACAGGCCCTGGTCTGACGGGCGACTTGCTCGCGGAATTTGAGGTAGGGGGTGTAGAGGATGCGCTCCAGACTCAGCACCCCAAGTAATCTTATATCGTTCTACGTGCAGCGGGGTACTTAGGGATCGCGCGTGACTGGCAGCTTGCGCTGAGGATGTACATCGGACGTTTCACCACCTCACGAAGGTTGATCATGCGCTTGTTGCCGCCCGGTTTGGTCGGCGTGATCAACGAGGCGATCTGCGTTCACTATTCTCGAACCGCAGCCCGCTGCGATTATAGCGAGCGCGGTTTTTCCGTCTCCGCGAGAGATCCGGGATTGGCGCGGCGTCGAAATGTTCGTTAAATCAATGGGTTCAAGCTCAATTCGACGACTGATTCACAAGTACAAGGCGCCAACTAATGCAAATGACTCCGTTTGTCGCGCGACAGACGCTTGGGTCTGCAGACGAACCTCACGAGCCCAATCGGTAGCGTCGCACCGTTTGCGGCGCGGCGCCTGACGAGTGTCGTGCCGGGGACCCCGACAGGGCCACGACTCTGCGCGGACCTGCACGCTTGCGATGACATAAAACAAACCATCGACGGGCAGGGCCCGCCACCGGCGAATTCGGTCTGCAAGCAAAATCGATGCTTGGCACCGGACGGCTGTCTGATGTATTACGCCGCCATCTCGGTAACAAAGGGGCGTCCGTACCAGCAATGACCCCCGCTCAATGGGAAACGTCCTGTGCAAAGCGAAAAACCGCTCTCTCTCCGTTCGTCCCGGGACTACATATGGAGCTGCCTGGTTCTTGCAGCGGTATGTCTTGTTGCGCTACCGGAGCCGAGCCTGGCAGCCGATTCGTCGCAGGGGGCAGAGACCTCCCTGAGTGATCTGGAAAAGCTTCGCCGGGAGCTCGTCAAGCAACAAGCAAAGTTGAAGCAGGAAGAGGAGAAAATTAAGCAGCAGGAAGCCGAAATAGACGAGCAGCGAATACATCTCAATACCCAAAGCAGACTACTCGATAAAGAGTTAAGGAAGATAAGCGGCGCAGGAGCGACCGCCGGCTCCGCGATAGCACCAGCGCCAGACACAGCCAGCGAATCGGCGCAAACAACAGATCAGCCTACCGAAGTGACCCAAGAAACTCCGGCGGAACAGCCCGCACAGGTGGCGCAGTCAGCGCAGACGCAACAACCTGCAGAGGCCCCGCCTGAATCAGCTCCCATCACAGGCCCCCCGCAAAAAGAGCAGGAAGCACGACGTGTTGTGCAGGCAGCTCCGGTCCTAGCGAATAGTGGCGGAGTTCTGACACCGAAAAACCAGCTCGTAATCGATCCCTCTTTCGAATACGACTATTGGAACCAAAACCAACTGGCGTTGAATGGATTCGAGATCATTCCCGGTATCACGTTTGGCAATATATTTATATCTAAAGAACAACAGAACATCCTGACCGCAGCAGTAACAGCCCGCTATGGCGTAACGGACCGTCTGGAATTGAACATCAAAATTCCCTACGTGTACAATTATACCTCTTGGACCGCGCAAGAGGCAGGTCCCAATGCCCAGTTCCTCTTCAGCGATGCTTCAAATGAGGAGCTCGGGGATATTCAATTCGGCGCAAGCTATCAAATGAACAGCGGCGAGAATGGTTGGCCTATTTTCGTGGGCAATCTCATCGTCAAAACAGCTACAGGGGTGAGCCCATTTTCCGTGCCGATCATCACCGTTAACGATCCAAATGGTCAGTTCCTTGAGGGAATTCCGAAAAAGACCCCAACCGGAACTGGGTTCTGGGCAATCGAGCCCAGCGTAACAGTACTCTACCCAAGCGCACCGGGTGTGTGGTTTGCGAATTTGCAATACATTTACAACGTTCCAGCCCACGTTGGCGTTCAGAGCACCGCAGGCGGACCCCCGATAGGGGAGAATTTGGCGCCGGGTGGAGCAATCGCGGCCACGTTCGGATTCGGCTTCGCAGTCAACGACCGGATGTCGTTGACCTTAAGCTATCAGCAGGAGCATAACTTTTCTTCCTCAGAGAACGGCGAAACCATTGCGGGATCCAGCTATGACTTTGGCACCTTTAATTTTGGCATGGGATACGTGATATCTAAAAAGGTAAGTTTAAACCTCGGAGTCGGCATTGGGGCGGGGCCCAATGCTCCGGCAGCTAAGATTCTGATCGAGGTACCAATTCGCTTCGATCTGTGAGGCGACATGGGACCCTCCAGGCTTCCTCACGACTGGAGTTCGGGACAGTGTAACGCCGTCATACTATCCCGCCGAACCAGACCCTCTTGGCACCACTGATGAATCAAGTCGAACCTCCGCTGACCTGGGTTCCTTTGTTTTCTGGTCATACGGGTCCCACCGTACTTGCTCGTGATTTCCAGGAAGGGACACAGAATGTGGCCGCCACAATCGAATGGCATGGCAAGGGCGAGATTGGCCGCTCCTTGACGCGAGACGGGCGGCTCGCGGCCCCGGCGATATCTTCACGGGGCATAGTACGGCGGCGCTTGCTTCTGGCCACCTTGATGTCTCCAGGAATTATGTGGAACAGCAGAACCTCTGCCGAGACGACTATTGTAATCGAGAACGGCGTCGGCGTGACTATAACAAATAACGGGAACTCACGCATCGTCGTCGCGAACGATGAAACCAAGACGGAGGAACGGAGGCCACAGGCTTACTCTGGCATTAGACTGGATATTCCGGCTGAGCTGACCTTTGCTCCCTCAAGCACGACATTCCTTAAGATTACGGGTCCCAGCAATGTACTTCCCCTTGTGACAAGTGCAACCACAGATCAAGAGTTGGTTATTGGACTGAAAGAGTCCGTCTCCCTCAGAGCACCGATCCGTATAATAGCCGGCAGCCCGGCGCTGCATGCCGTCAGCGTTGCCGGCTCAGGGATAGTAAGGGCCCTGGGGCTTTCTGGAAGGCAGCTGCGTCTTTCTGTTAGCGGATCCGGTTCGATCACCACCGCGGGAAAGGCAGAGACAGTCGATATTCGCATCAGCGGCTCTGGAGACGTTGATACATCCGCGGTCGCCGCGTTACGGCTGACCGCCGAGATATCAGGCGCCGGATCAATACGTGCGTCCGCGAGGCTTGGTGTTGTAGCAAATATATCGGGGTCTGGCGGCATAGTGGTTCTGGGCGATCCCCCTGAGCGGAACGTGAACGTTGCGGGGTCAGGCCACGTGTATTTTCGGTGACCGAACTCGGAAGTTTGCTGAAAATACAAGACGATTGACCCGCTTGGCCGCTTGGAAGGGTGGGGAACCGACGTTGGATTTCGCATCCCAGTGCGGATCGCGGTTGCATGGCCGCGATCGCTTCGCGCCGATGACGCCTCGACTGCAAAGTCAGCAGCCACTTCGGTCGTCGGCGGGTCGACAGCCCAGGCGCGATATCGGCGCGCGGTATCAGGCCCGCAGATCCGGTTGGCGTAGCAGTCATTCCTGGCACAACCAGGACTGCCGACCCAGACAAGCAATGACACGCTTCTCGGGCGTAATGGCAAGATCGCGCAGCCGGCTCCGAGCGAAATGCTCCGTCCGTGACCCGATCTGAGCATCGGCGGCACGCCGCTGAAGGGGCGTCATGGCCTCTGCCACCGCCGATTGGCAGGCTGAGATCTTACGGCCGCCCCGCGGCCTTCTCTGGTGGCGTCACGGTCACGGCGCCCCTGGCGGTGTCGTCATCCGCGATGATCTGAAGCAGGACCCTGACGCGCATAATGCATCTCCGCCGCGGGCCGCCAACAAACAAGTCTTCCACAAGAACTTTGGTGCACCGCACAATACCCCCACCGTCCATCTTCGCCGAGACTTCCACGGCAGTCTTAGCAAAGGAGTCGAGGGCGCCCCGAGTTAATGATTGTGTGTCACCTTATCCTCATGGGATTTCCATGTTGTTACCTCAACGTAGCACTTGCAACAGCGTGACTGTACCGCTAGAACGTCAATGCGCGGTGAACGGCCCGTGGATCCGGAACGCAGTGAGGGTTTCGACCGATGAGAGCTCTGACCAGTTCACCGTCACAATTCGATCCAAGAGACGCTGTCTACGCCCTCCCCCGAGTTCGAGCACGTGAAGCGACCTCTGGTCTTTCCTACCAGCATCCAGAGGAGCAGTTCATGGTGGGGGACAGCCCCGCGATGAGTAATGTCTTTGAATTGATTCGCCGGTTTGCCAAAACTGATGCGGCCGTTCTGATCACCGGCGAAAGCGGAACCGGCAAAAAGCTCGCGGCATGCGCCATCCATGAAAGGTCGTCACGTAGCTGCAAACCGTTTGTCGCCGTGAACTGTGCCGCACTGCCCGCAACACTGATTTCGTCCGAGTTGTTTGGACATGAGAAGGGTGCATTCACCGGGGCGTTTGCTCGGAAGATAGGCCAGATTGAGGCAGCTAACGGTGGCACGCTGTTTCTCGATGAAATCGGCGATCTCCCGCTGGACCTTCAGGGCCATCTGCTTCGCTTCCTGTCCGAGGGCAAGATCGTCAGACTCGGCGGGAGTCAGGTCATCAGCGTCAATGTCAGAGTTCTGTCCGCGACGAATGTTTCTTTGCCCAAAGCCATCGCCGAAGGACGGTTTCGTGAGGATTTGTATTATCGCCTTAATGTCCTGAATATGAGAATGCCTCCGCTGCGAGAACGTGGGGCCGACATTGAGCTACTTTCCGTGTTCTTTCTTCGCCGTATCTCCGCGGAGTTTGGCCGCGAGGTCAGCGGATTTCATCCACACGCGCTCGCGGCGCTTCGGGCCCATCCCTGGCGGGGCAATGTGCGGGAGATGATCGCCGCGATCCGACGAGCGGTTGTGATGGGCAATACATCGCTCATTGTGCCGGAAGACCTCGCTCTTGAGCCGCACCTGCCACCGGACGTGCGGCCACCAACCGATGCCCGTCCGCCACTATTCTCGCGTCCCCGCCCGGGATCTTCGGCCGAAAGGCAGATCCTTGCCGACGCGCTTCAGGAGAGCGTTAATAATATAACCCACGCGGCTCGACGCCTGGGCGTCTCTCGAATCACACTCTACCGCATGCTGCGCAGGCACGGCATGATGACGGGTCGGTTTGACGGATCCGAACCGGCAAATAAGACGCAAGCAAGCGTCGAGACACGAAGCAACCGGGACGAACCGTGATGCTACATGAGACTCGAACGGGGTGTTGCAATGAACGGCCTTGCGGGGCGGCCAGGTCGACCGTGTTGCACGATTGGGCGATCGCCGATGACCGTAGTGCCCGCGGCGTACGGGACGGTCCCGCAAGATCGCACGCCCTACGATGGATGAGCTTCGCTATAGGCCTGCTGCTAACAGTGTGCCCTCATCTGGCGCGGGCTAACGGCTGGAGCGACAACGACCCCGCTCAGGTTTTTCTCACCAATGTGACGCCTCTCACTGCCGAACAAATGGCGCACGAGAGTGCAGGCGCGTTGCCAGTGATCGTGCCGCTTCCCAGTCCTGAGGTGAACCAACCAAAGGTCCACCTCTGGGATGAGCTCAGCCCCTCGGCTGTTTCTACCCTGCAAAATGGTAGCTCGGGTGTTTCGGTCCACTTCGGCCCGTGAAGGGACGCCGACGGTCTGTTGAATCTGGCCGCCAGTAGCTTCTTCAGAACTGACGGAGTACTCGCCGCTGGTAACCGCCATCGTTGTGCCAGGTGGCACGGGCACGACCTGCCGGACTTCATCCGGTTGACGGTTGGCTGGGGAACAGGAGGCGACACACTTGCCGGATCGTGCGCGCTGGCGAGCACAACGGCTCGATTACTCCACCATAAGGCCAACTCGGATGACAGACCTAAGCGCCCGGAACAGGTGCCAGCAGGTTCCGTGGTCATGGTCCCTCTGTTATCATAATACCCAGTACCTATCGATAGCCTAAATATCTCGCTTCTTATCGACTATTCGCTATATACTTGGTTTGGCAACACTCAGTGATGCAGTGCTGCCCCAAGTGCCAGCGCAGTGTTCAGCGCAAAATTGGAGCTTTGAACAGAAAGTAACGGTGCTAAACCAGAAATCGCCAAATTTATCGTGGTCGCCTGCCGAACCAATGTGTTGTTGGCATTGCTCTGGATTATGCTGGTTAGACCACCGCCTCCGAGCTGTGTCATAATGTTCGTGACGCCCTGGTCCTGGGCCACTGAGACCTGGGACTGAACCGGAGAGACGAAGCCTCCTCCGGCGCCCCCACCAACCGCCACGCTCGGAATGACGACAGAGGTGGCCTTCGATCCCGAACTTTCAATTCCTGC
>JASHVB010000161.1 GCA_030039695.1 Acetobacteraceae bacterium | reverse complement strand
TTGCTGCCCGAGACGGCAGCTGCCGTGCGAGCTGCGGCGCGCAACCGGCTGCAGGCGAGCATCAACCTCTCGCTCGGCAGCGCGGTGGCTTGCATCGGCCTGACCGTGCCGTCGGTGGCCCTCGTATCATTGCGGATCGGTCAGCCGCTCGAGCTCGGCATCTCTCCGGGCGCCACCGTGCTGATGGTGCTAGGTTTCGTGGTAGCCATTATCACCTACGGCACCGGCCGGACAAATCTGCTGTCGGGCATCGTCCATCTGGTGCTGCTGGCAACCTACGTATTTACCGTTTTCGCGCCCTGAACCAGCAAATGGCAATCTTGCTCTGCCTGAGCGGCGAATGGCCACTATTGGCGCATCTCGATCACTCCCGCGCGCCCAGGCGACGCCTGTTTTCCGATCACATAGCGGGCGTCGGGCCCGGTGTAGCGGGAACCCCCTTCGTGCCCCTTGGTTAGCGGCCACTACCCCCTCGTGACCCCGATCTCCCGCGTGGTCAGCGACGGTTGCAGGCCCCCCGAAATGCAGATTTCAATGAACCCGAGTGCGGGGTGGCCTAAGGCTGCCAACTCCGCCGAGCACTAACCGTTATACCGATCACTCGGGGGAAGCGTCGATTGAAGGTCGAAAGGTCGTTGAGACCTGCTTCGTAAGTGACGATCGTGATCGGATTGCTCGTCCGCCGTAATCGCACGGCAGCGCGTTTGAGGCGCTGAGCGAGCACGAATTGATGAGGCGTCGCGCCGGATAGATCGGCCGAGCGCACGGAGCAGACATCGTCCAACTGGGAAAGCGCTACGATGGCAACGATCACCGCGCGCAGCCTGTGTGATCGCGCGACTGTATCAGCACGCGGGCGGCAAGTGCGCCAATCGCGCCGGCAGCGCGGCAATGCAGACGCGGCAGTCGGCGCGCGCGTATGCCGTCAACACCGCCCAGAGCACCGACCGGAATACGTGCGGCGCCGGCCAGTCGCGACCAGTGCAGCATGCCGAGACCACCAGCGCCGGGGTGACTCGCCGTGGCGAACGCGGGGCCGAGGAAGGCAAGTCGCGCGCCGGCCCTGCACGCCCGGCGCAATTCTGGAATGCTGTGTGCCGAACTGGTGCGCAAGCCGCAGCCGGCGCGGACAATGCCAGGCCAGCGGCCGCCGCGCAGATGCACGCCGGCATGGAGTTTCGCAGCCAGGCGCGGTCCTCCGGCCACCACCAGCGTCAGCCGCCTCACCCGGCACAGCCGCGCCAGATCGCGTCCCAAAGCCTCGCGGTCGGGCTCGCCGTCGTGGCGCAGAACGACGCCGCAGAGGCCGCGCGGCAGTGCGGCGACAGAGGGGCGCGGGTCGGGCAGTCGCCGTGCGTCGGTGAACAACCACAACACCGGGAGTGAGTCTCCGCGCCAACGATTGCGTGCCTTGACGGCGCGCGCCCATGCGACAAGCCTAGCGTCCATGGCATCTCCTGTTACGAGCGCTCCGCCCGACATTGCCGACAACCTGCGCCGCGTGTGCGACCGCATCGCCAATGCGGCGATCGCTGCTGGACGCAAGCCAGAAGAGATTACGCTGGTCGCGGTCTCGAAGACCAAACCGATGGAAGCCGTGCGCGCGGCCTTGCTCGCGGGACAGACGGTGTTCGGCGAGAACAGGGTGCAGGAGGCGCAGGCAAAGTTCCCGCCGCTGCGAGCGGATCATCAATTCACGCTGCATTTGATTGGAGCGTTGCAGACCAACAAGGCGCGCGATGCCGTGCGCATTGCCGATGTAATCGAAACGTTGGATCGACCGAAGCTGGCTGATGCGATTGCCGCGGCGATGTCACGCGACGGTCGTTCGCCGACGCTGCTAGTCGAAGTGAATGTTGGCAACGAGGAGCAGAAGTCGGGCGTCGCGCGGGAAAACGCGGATGGGTTCATCGATGAGTGCAAAGGGCGGTTCGGCAGGCTACTGGTGGGCTTGATGTGCGTGCCGCCACTCGGCGAGGACCCGCGGCCGCATTTTACCTGGCTCGCCGACCGCGCGGCGAAGCATGGGCTGGGCGTGCTGTCGATGGGCATGTCGGCGGATTTCGAAGCGGCGATTGCCTGTGGTGCCACATGGGTGCGCGTAGGGACCGCGATTTTCGGGGCGAGGTGACGGCACCACGCCGCGCGGCGACGGGTGAGGCGCCGGCGTATGGAACCACACTCCCGGACCCTCGATCGCGCACACGCCGGCCTCTGCCGCGCGACGCGCAGACCGGGTTGGTCGATCACTCCGCGGCCACCTGCGCATCCAGGCGGAAGCTTTCCTCGATGTGTGCGGCCAGCGCGTCCGTGACCGGCTGCGTCGGAAGCCGTGCCTTGAGCATCAGGATGCCGTAGGCCGGCAGCTTGGGCAGGCCCTCATCAGGACGCAGGGCGCGCAACCCCTCGGGCAGCCAGGACATGGTGGAGACCGTCACCGCCAAACCCGCCACCACCGGGGCATGCGTGCCGATCTGCGAGGCTGACGTGTAGGCGACGCGGTAGCGCCGCCCGTCGGTTTCCAGCGCCCGGATTGCGGCCGCGGCCCATTCGCAATTGTGTCCCGCGGCCAGCGCCAGCGGCAGTGGGTCCTGTCGATGCGGTGCGAAGCGTGTCGATGTGACCCACACAAGTGGCGCGCGCCACAGTGCCACCCCAGGCCAGCCGTGCGGCTGGTGGCCATCCGAGATCAGCGTCAGGTCAAGTTCGCCTGCGTTGACCGCGCGCATCAGTTCTCCGGACGGCGAGCACCGTACCTCCACCTGCACGGCCGGATGGGTCTCGGCAAAGCGTTTGAGGATCGGCGGCAGGTAGGCGAGCGCATAGTCGTCCGGGCTGCCCAAGCGGACCGTTCCGCTGATTTGCGGGGCGCGAAACGCCGTCACGATCGAGTCGTTCAGCGCCAGCATTTGCCGCGCGTGCTCGAGCAAAAGCCGCCCGTGCGGCGTGAGCTCGACGCTGCCGCCTTTGCTGCGGCTCAGCAACGGCTTGCCGAGCATGTCTTCGAGCCGCTTGATCTGCATCGAGACAGCCGCCTGGGTGCGGCCGACC
>JASHVB010000160.1 GCA_030039695.1 Acetobacteraceae bacterium | reverse complement strand
CGGTCCTCAGGCGCTTCAACCTGAGCATGGGCTCGATCCCTAGTTTCACATGTCTATAAGGCTGTGTGGCCGAGTGCGGCCTCGGCAGTGAGTCGGACAAATCCGCTGCGCTCGACATTGCCTGATCCGGAGAGCCTGGCATCCTCACCGAGCACGACCATCTCCTCCGTAGACCAACCCAGGGAGGTCGCTGTCGCTTTGGACGGTAAGGCATACTGACGCTGTGTCGCCGCCGGCTGACACGCCCCGCGGTCGGGACGCATAGGCCTACCTAATCGCCTGCGTTCGCGTCTCGTGCGTTCCAATAAATGCAATTTGGAGACCATGCGAACCACGTTAGGGTTCGCCCCTCTTCCCGATCGTTAGCCCGTGGCCCGCAGATCCTGCCAATGGCGCCGGTAATAGGCAGCGGTCGATCACCGGCACGAAGCGCACGCGTCAGGCCCGCTGGCGCAATACGTAGCGCAGCACCTTACCAGCGGGATTCTTTGGCAGCTCAGTCTCGAAGCTGATCTCGCGCGGATAGGCATGCGCCGACAGCCGCCGCCGCACCAGTTGCCGCAGTTCCTCCGCCAGTGCCTCCGTTCCCTCGGTGTTACCCCGCAACACGATGAAGGCCTTGACTATTTCCGTCCGTTCCGGATCCGGCTTGCCCACCACTGCGGCCTCGGCCACCGACATGTGCTCGATCAGGATGTTCTCTACGTCCGCCGGCCCGATCCGGTATCCCGCCGAGGTGATGAGGTCGTCGTTGCGGCCTATGAAATAGAAGTAGCCGTCCTCATCCTGTCGCATGACGTCGCCGGTCAGGTACCATTTGTCCTGGAAGCCTGGCGTCTCCGCCTTCCAGTAGCCGGTGAAGAAGAACAGTGGGGAGGCGCTTCGGTCGATCGACAGCACACCAGTCTGTCCTGGTGGTACTGGGTTGAGATCGTCGTCGAGCACGGCGCAACGCATGCCTGGGCTGATCAGGCCAACGCTGCCGACCCTGGCCTCGTGACGCAGCCCGTGATGGTTGCAGAAATTCACCCCCATCTCGCTCTGCCCATAGACCTCGTGGATCGGCGCTGACAACGCGTCCACCGCCCAGCGGTTTAGCTCCGGGTTCAGCGGCTCGCCACCACTGGAGATTGCCCGGAGCTTGCCGCGCATCGGTGCCACCGCCTCGGTGCCGGCCGCCCGCATTATTCGGAACACTGTTGGCGCCGCGACCATGTTGGAGACACCAAGCTCCGTAACTACCTGTACCGTCGATTCGACCGAGAAGGTGCCCTCGAACATCACCGTCGTGCAGCCTAGAAGCAACGGCGCGGTCAGCGTGCCGATCATCCCTAGTGCCCAACCGGGATCGGCGAAACACCAGTAAATGTCGTCCTCGCGCAGATCGAGGCCGTTGCGCATAAACATGGCGAATTGCAGCAACGAGAACAGCGGATAGACCACGCCCTTGGGCTTGCCGGTCGTCCCCGAAGTGAACAGCATGATAAAGGGATCATCGCGCCGGCGCATCACGGGCGGGCAGTCCTCGGGCTGCACCAGCATTTCGGCCTCGAAATCCCCGTCGCCCTCCCGTGCTGGCGCGCCCCGCCGCAGTGTCAGGACGAGTGGACAGTTTGGTACCGCGTCGAGCTTGCTGCGGTTCGCGCCGTCCACCACGATCAGTTTCGCATCGCTACCGCCGGGATCCACGACCCGCGACTGCACTGCTGCCGGCCCGAAAGCAGTGAACAGCGGCTGATACACCGCGCCGATCCGCCAGGTTCCAAGCACCGCAACCAGCAACTCGGGGATCCGCGGCAACATCCCCGCAACCACGTCTCCGGGCCCGACACCGCGCGCCTTCAGCACGTTGCCGAATCGCGCCGCCCCTGCGTCGAGGTCGCGGTAGGTGACGTTGCGCTTTTGGCTGTCGGCTGCCATCCACCGCAAAGCCACTCGGTCACTGTCAGTCCAGCGCCCGCAACAAGCGATATATGCATTCAACTCGGCATCCAGCGGCGCTGAGAGGATTTCGTGGGCAAAGCTTTCAAGCGAAAATGACGTGTAAGCTTCGTGATATCCACGCATTGTGACCTCCCCGATGCTTTCTTTTGCCGTGCGCTCGTTGACCGACGCGTCTGCTGAGCATCGCGGGCCGACGATAACGGATCTTCCGCGCTCTCAACAAGATCACCTCGCGCAGAGGGTCCACTCTGATCCCGCCGCGATCACCGGCCAGTGGCCTGGGTCGTCGCGGTGCGCGCTCCGACCCGGCGCGCGTAGTTCGCGCGTTCATCAAAAGCCGTGGCGCCACGCGCTTCCGCTCGGGCTGGCGTGGTCATTTCATCGTAGGCGGGGATTAGAGAGCAAATTCAAAGCCCGGTCGGTAGCGACAAACCGGCTTCGTCCCGTCGCAAGTGGAAGGGCGGGCGGGAAGAACCCGGGTGTTCTATGCCACGCGCTGGATTATCTACAAATTTGCCGATGGACCGGCCGATGCCGCAAGGCGATCGCAGTGGACTTGGATCGCTCCACGTCGATTACTACGACCCGCGCGTCGTGTCGCGCCATGGGCAGCCGCCGCCGTCAGACCGCCGGTTCTCTTGGAACAACGGCTCGATGATCGTCCACTGCTGGTGGGGCAAGTCCATGCCCGTCCGGTAGGACCGATCGACCGTAGCCACTTGTGAGAAAACTTCCAATCTCACCTTGATCGGTGGTACGCGTACGCCATGCGACCCCTTCGGTATTCCATTAACGTCACACTGGACGGATGCTGCGATCATCGTGCAATGCGCGCGGACGAAGACTTGCATCGTCATGCGGCCGAGAACCTTGCGCAGGCCGACGCCCTGCTGTTTGGCCGGGTGACCTACGAAATGATGGAGGCAGCGTGGCGGCCACCGGCGCGGACCGGAGTGAGGCCTGATTGGATGGCCGATTGGATGGAACCCTTCGCCCGGACGATCGACGCAGCAAAGAAGTACGTTGTGTCGGCCACCCTGGACCGGGTCGATTGGAACGCGGAGCTCGTGCATGGGGATCATCTGGCGAAGGCCGTTCAGCAGCTGAAGCGGCACTCGGGTAAGGGGCTGTTGGTGGGAGGCGTGAAGCTCCCGCTGGCGTTGGCGGAGCTGGGATTGATCGATGAGTACGAGTTCGTGGTGCAGCCCAGGCTGGCGGGCCACGGGCCAACGTTGTTCGCGGGGCTATCGAAGCGTGTCGACTTGACGCTCGTGAGCCGGCTGGAGTTCGGCTCGGGGGCGGTGGCGATGCGGTATGAACCTAGGAGGTAGCGATCGGGCTTGTTATCCCGAGTCGGCCGCATCACGGGACGACTCGAGCCACGCCTGCGAATCCGCTGAATGGGGACGCGCCCTAGTGACGCGCGCCAATCAAGAATTCGGCACCATGCATCGGGATCGACCTTTCCCGTGGCTTACGCGCTGCAGAAATCCGGTGGGAGTGTCCAGTTCGGGTGGATGCAGTCCCTTCCGCGTTGTGGGTACTCGGCGCGGGCACCCTGCGCCGAACGCTCGTTCGACCGCGCGCAGAGGAAAATCAAGCATGTCGACTCATGATCGCACCAAGATAATCCAGGCAGAACGCCGGAATTAGCCAGCATGACGGCAAATACCAAAAGAGCGATGGCGATCACCGCCAATCTCAATCGTTTGACGTTCAACGTTGCGCACGAAGTCCGGTCGTTGTTCAGCGATCGCATCGGAGAGAAGGTGGACGACAGCTTTTTATTGCTACCACCGTCCTACGCAACCGGCGGATTGGATATCAGTGTGGGGCGCAATGCATTGGTAAATCGGCATTGCACTGTCTACGACCTTGGTGGGATCGACATCGCCGACAATGCGATGATCGGGCCGAATGTGAGCATCATTACATCATGGCCATCCCATTGCACCTTCCCAGCGGCACGCCTTCGCGATCGCAAGGCCAATCGTGATTGAAAGAAACGTCTCGATCGCAGCCGGCGCGACCATCATCGGTGGCGCAACATTAGGCAAGGACTTGGTGGTCGCGGCAGGTTCGGTGGTCACCAAGGATGTTCCACCAAATACCCTTGTCAGTGGGAATCGGGCACAAGTCATTCGTTCAATCGCCGACTGAGCAGACACCTGTGATGGCCTACTTCGGCGCTTGCCGCCGCGGTCACCTTTGTGGAGGCACCACGTCGCCGCACGGGATCAGGTGGCACGCCGGATGGGAAAGTCAGAGGCTCGCCCTCTCGCTCGAGAACTGCTTCCGCGAGGCCCGGGCGGCCACCGGGGCTTGGCTGCTCTGACGTTCGAACGATGAGACGGTCACCGATGAGACTGAGCAAGCGGCGCTGTTCTCCGCCCCATCCAGGATGCCAGCTTACATCTACGGTGGTGATGAGTTCCCGATGGCCACCCCAGCGGACGAGTCCTGAATAGGCCACCATCGCGTCGAACAAGGCGGCGTGGTCGGCATCACTTTCTGGCAACCCGCGAACAGCTTTTTGCGAGAAGGAACATAATCTGTCCACTTGGCTGCTAGACCACTCTTCCTTCCAGCTGAGCACCTAGAGGTTCGACGCGTTCGCCGGTGCCTGCATACGTCCATACCATCGACACCAGTCGCCAGCTGCCAACCATCGGGACAAGCTCAGGGTCTGATGTGGCTACCACCATGAGGTTCGCCCACCTGTCGGGGCGGCTGGTCCGAACGCCTTGCTGCTGTTAAAGAGGCAGCAGCGGCAGCAGCACCTTACTCGGCCGCTCCGCATCGGCGAATACGGTGTTCACGGCGATGCGTCGCCGTCGCGCCAAGCCCTCTGGTTCTCCGGTATTGGGGTTCACGTCGAACTTGGGAAAATTGCTGGAGGAGATATCCAGCCTTATGCGGTGGCGGGGCATGAATACGTTGGCGGTCGGAAACAGAGTGATGCGGATGCGGACGGTTTCGCCGGACTGGCGCAGGCGCGGGCGCGTCGGGTCCTCGGCGTAACGCAGGCGCATGATGCCGTCGGTCAGGTTCATCGCATAGCCGCGCGGGTAGTCTGCGGACGGCGGATGCACGTCGATCAGCTTGGCGGTGAAGTCGGTATCGGGGCCGTCGGTCGAGACCCAGATTTCAGCCTCGATCGGCCCGACCACCTGCACCGGCTCGCGTAGCGGCTCGGTCTGGAACACCAGCACGTCGGCGCGTGACGCTAGCGGCAGATAAGGTGGCTTGCAGCCATAGAACTCCGGCCCCTCCACTTGGTTCCAGCTTCCGGCGAACGCCACGGGATCCAGGCTGGTGATCGCGCCCCCGATCGTGGGCACCGGATGCGCCGGATCGAAGTCGTAGGACAGCGGCGCGGCGCCGCAAGCTGGCGCGGCACGATCCAGCCGACCGTCGCCGTGCAGATGGAACGGGACAAAATCGGTTCCCGGCGGTGGCCAATCTGCTGCTGTGATCCACCGCCCGCCATGAAGCAGATGGCCCGCTTCGTCACGCCGGCCGGCGCCGCCGCCCATGATGAAGATGCGCACTGCCGGTTCGTCCAGTGCTGCCCCCTTCACCGCATGATCGAAAAACCG
>JASHVB010000159.1 GCA_030039695.1 Acetobacteraceae bacterium | reverse complement strand
ACCATCGACAGCATGACACCGCCGGTGCGCTCGGCGCCGAACCAGGCGGGACCGAGTGCGATGATCTTGTCGTAGAGCCGCCCGCGAAGGGTTTCCTGCACACGTGCCGCGGTGCGGTGGGCGACCATCGTTCGGCCGTGATCGAACGCCGCCCGCAGAATGATCGAGCTGCCGGCGCCGGCCAGCGGGCCGTACAGCGCCGTCGCCGGCCAGCCCTGGAAGATGCCGGCGAGGAAGCGGCCAAGGAAGATGAACCGGGCGATACCAAAGCACATCGCGATCAGTCCGAGGACGATGGAAAAGACGATGCGGCCCCGCAGGCCGCGGGTCATCCGCCAAAGCATCAGATCGAAATGCATCGTCCTGGATTCCGCTCGCTGGGCGCCCATCCTGAACGCGCATCCGTGCGGCATGCAAATCCCGGGGTTCAATCGGCGTTGAAAGCCGACGTGATCGCCAGGAATTCCCCCCGGAGCCGGAGACCGGGGGAGGCGGCGCGCTGACTTCGTCTCCCGTCGTGACCCTTCCCCCAACCCTCTCCCAAGGGAACGGAGAAATTGTGCCTCGGGAGATTGCCGGCCGCACTGCTGCGATGGCACTTTGACGGCACATGGCGACCCTCGAAACCCGCGGCCTGAGCAAGGCCTTTGGCATCACCACGGTGCTCCACGGCATCGACCTCAGTCTGGCCGACGGCGAGATGCTGGTGATCGTCGGCGCTTCCGGCTGCGGCAAGTCCACCTTGCTCCGCCTTATCGCCGGCCTCGAAACGCCGTCATCAGGCCGAGTACTGCTCTCGGGCCGCGACATCACCGCGCTTGACCCGGCCGAACGCGACATTGCCATGGTGTTTCAGAACTACGCGCTCTATCCCCATATGAGCGTGTTCGAGAACATGGCGTACGGACTGCGCATCCGCGGCCTGTCGCGCGCCGACATCCGCGCCCGCGTGGACGAAGCCGCCGGCTTGCTCGGCCTCGCCGAAATGCTGCTGCGCAAGCCCCGCCAGCTCTCCGGCGGGCAGCGCCAGCGTGTCGCCATGGGCCGCGCCATCGTTCGGCATCCCAAGCTCTTCTTGTTCGACGAGCCGCTGTCCAACCTCGACGCCAAGCTGCGCGTGCAGATGCGCGCCGAAATCCGCCGCCTGCAGCGCCGCCTCGGCGTCACGAGCCTGTACGTTACGCACGACCAGGTCGAGGCAATGACGCTCGGCGACCGGCTGCTGGTGCTGCACCAAGGCCGGCCAGCACAGCTCGCCACGCCGCTCGAGGTGTTCGAGCGGCCAGCCGATACCTACGTTGCCGGCTTCATCGGCGCGCCCGCAATGAACTTCCTTCCTGCCCAACTGGCGCGTGGCGGCACGGCGGCGCAGCTCGACGCAGGCCCGCTCATCCCCTTCACCGATGGGAGGCGCGCCAATCCGGATGGCACGAGACTGATCATTGGCATCCGCCCGGAGCATCTGGCTCTCGGTGAGGGTCTGATGCTCGATGTGGACCTCGTCGAGCCGCTCGGCTCCGAGACCCTGGTGCACGGCCATCTGCGCACGGATTCGGACCTGGCGCTGTTGGTGAAGCTGGTGGGGCGGGCGCCGGAGGGCGAGTCGGTGCAGATCGCGCTCGCCCCGGCGCACCTGCATGTGTTCCTGGCGGAGTCCGGCCAGCGTTTGGAGCCGATTCAGGTAGAAAACACTGTGGTTCGGCTTGCCGCTGGGCAATCCGCCGACTAGGGTCCGTACCGTTGCAGACGTACCGGGTCTTCTTAGAATGGCGGTGTTGCCGGCCAACTCGACCCCCACCATCAGCCCGGCGGAGATGCAGATTCTGGTCTCTCGCGCCGGGCTGGTGCTCAATCCAGGTCAGGTTGCAGACCTCGTGCTGGCGTGGCGGCAGATTGCGGGCCTGATCGCCGGTTTGCCAGCCGACCGCCCGATGGCCGACGACATCGCCTACAGCTTCCGTCTGCCGCCGCCTGCCGCAACCGCCGCCGGCGCCCCGGCGCGTCCGACCGGGGCCAGTGCTGTCCCGGCCAAGCCGGTGTCCGAACCGAAGCGTGCCAAGGCCAAGGCTGCGGCCTCGGTAAAGGCGAAGGCCAAGGCGGCGGACAAACCGGTGGCGCGACGGGGCGCGAAGCGCAGGCGATGAAGGGCAGCGCTCCGCCTTTCCCTACCATCGCCGAAGCCGGGCGGTTGATCGCTGCGAAGAAGCTTTCGCCCGTCGAGCTGACGCGCGCCTTGCTGGACCGCATCCAGAGGCTGGACCCGCACCTCAACGCCTTCCTGCTGGTGACCGAACGCCAGGCGATGGCCGCCGCCCGCGTCGCCGAGCGTGCTGTCGTGGGCGGGCGTAAGAGCCCGTTGCTCGGTATCCCGGTTGCCTACAAGGATATCTTTGAGACGGCCGGTGTGCGCACGACGGCGCACTCTCGCATCCTGGCTGAAAATGTGCCGACCGAGGACGCCGAAACAGTGAAGCGGCTTGCCGCGGCCGGCGCGGTGATGCTGGGCAAGCTGGCGACGCACGAATTTGCCATTGGCGGTCCGGCCTTCGACCTGCCCTGGCCACCGGCCCGCAATCCGTGGGACACGCGGCGGTTCACCGGCGGCTCATCATCCGGCTCTGGCGCGGCGGTGGCCGCCGGCATGGCGCTGGGGGCACTGGGATCGGACACCGGCGGATCGATCCGGCTGCCAGCGGCATATTGCGGCATTGCCGGCCTGAAGCCGACGCCTGGCCTGGTGTCACGCCGCGGCGTCATTCCGCTCGCTCCAAGCCTGGATACGGCAGGTCCGATGGCGTGGACGGCGCAGGATTGCGCCATCCTGCTGGACGTGCTGGCGGCGCATGATCCGGACGATCCGGCGTCGGTGCCCGGCCCGGCCGTGTCCTATGCGCGAGCGATCGAGGCCCCTTTGAAGGGGTTGCGAGTCGGCCTGCTACGCCGGTTCTATGAGCATGACGTGCCAGCATCGCCCGAGGTACTGCAGATGATGGCGCGCGCCGCCGCTGTGCTGCGCGAACTCGGCGCGCGCGTGGAAGATGCGTCGCTGCCGTCGGTCCAGGAATACAACGCGGTCGGCCGCATCATCATCTCGTCCGAGGCCTATGCGTTGCATGAGCCGACCCTGCGGACGCGGCTGTCCGATTATTCGCGCGTGTTTCGCGTGCGGGTGCTGGCCGGCGCGCTGATCCGCGCCGCGGACTACATCGCGGCACAGCGCCGGCGCACCGACCTGATCAACGAAACCCGCCGGGTCTTCCAACGCTTCGACGTGCTGCTGAGCACGCCCACGGCCGGGTCCGCGCCACTGTTGACAGAACAACGGCCCGACGATGGGTTCTCGCGTCCGTTGCTGACAACGGTGGCGAATGTGGCAGCGATCCCGTCGCTGGTGGTGTGTGGTGGGTTCACTGCGACCGGCCTTCCGCTGGGACTCGAGATCATGGCCCCGGCATGGGGTGATGCGACGGTGCTGCGCGTTGGTCACCAGTTCGAGCTCGCTGCCGGACTACGAGGGCGAAGGCCCGAGCTTTGACGCCGTCAGGGCGTGGCGAGCGGAAAGCGCGACTGACCCGCTGGCAGGTGCGTAACGTTGCGCGCGATCAGCGTCGGAACCGAAGGCGGCAACGCCGTGGTGGCACCACGGCGTTGCCGCCTACCCCGGGCAGTTCGATGCACGGCGGCGCAAGCATGATCAGTTAGCGCGAGTGGTTTGGTTGCACATAATGCAAGGTCTCAGACATGCCGACGCAGAGCGCCTTCCTCTGTGAAACACTGCGTTCAAACGACTTCAAAGTGGGCCACACAGGTCCCGCGACAGCGTTCACGGAATGACGGCGCAACCGTCGTGAAGCGTCCCGCGCGCGAGATTGCTCCGGTCTGCCTTGGCCGCTTAGCGCTTCCCACACAGTCATGCGCGTTGCCTCGTCACGCGGGTTGCATCACCATCGCGCAGCCGGACCACCGCGAGGCCACTCATGTTTCCGCTACTCATATTGCTAAGTGTCCTTGGCCTCGTGCCCTATGTGCTGTGCGGCCTGGCGGCGCTCGGGCCGCACGCCGCGAATGCCGAGCGCATGCTGGACGCGCTGATCGCGTGGTCAGCCGTCGTTCTGGCATTCGCCGGCGGCGTCCATTGGGGCTTCGTTCTGCGCGACACCACCGCAGAACCGCGGTTGCACCGTACGCGCATCAGTCTCGCCGCATTGGCGCTGATCGTCGCCTGGCTCGTCCTGGTGTTGCCCCTCGTCGCACCGGCCTGGCTGGCACTGCTGGTGGTGATCATCGGCTACATTGCTGCGCTGCTGGCCGAACACCACGCCGGCCGCCACGACCTGCTCCCGCCGCGCTATCTCTGGCTGCGCTGGGGCTTCACCGTCGTGGCGACGGCGATGCTGATCACCGTGCTGACATTGCGTTTGCTGGGACAGACGATCGTACTATGAAACGAATTTCCGGCTTTCGCCCCCGATCCAATGATTGTTAATCGCTCTTTCGTACCTCTCAAGGCCGGACATCCGCCATGTCTGCGGAGATCGACGACAATCAAATTCGGCTCCCACCTAAGGATGACCAGCAGCGGTTGCGTCGGGCTGTTGCGGAACTGCCGGCCTCCGTGGTCGCGCAACGTGAGATGGTGGCGGCGCGGCGTGCTGGCTTGGCGCGTTTGCCGACAGCGATGCAGGGCCTCGTTGAAAGCCTGCAGCAGTACCGCAGTAACCTGGAACGGGTCGGCACGCAGCCTGCCCGCATAAGCGAGCAGGCAGGGGCGTTGGAGCCAGACAGAAGGCAGGGGCTTGTGCCGCCGACGCCGGCTGATGCCATTGGCCAGCAACTGGAGACGGTCTGCGCTGCCCTTGCTGTCCCACTTTGAACTCGCTCATCTGCAGTGGGTCCTATTGACATGACGCATTGCATCGCCGATAATGGTTGGTATGAAGCTCACCACCTTCCTCGCCAGATATGGCACCGATGAAGCCTGCCGCTCCCACCTTGAGAGCGTGCGGTGGCCCCATGGCCCGGTCTGCGACCGTTGTGGCACCGTCGATGACGCATCGGTGGTGGCCAATCGGCCGGGCGTCTACCGGTGCCGGGCGTGCGGCAAGGATTTCCGCGTCACGGTCGGCACACCGATGGAAGACAGCCATCTGCCGCTGCGAACTTGGTACCTCGCCATGTATCTGATCCTCGCAAGCGCCAAAGGCATCAGCAGCGTGAAGCTGGCGGAGCATCTCGGTGTCGGGCAGAAGACCGCTTGGTTCCTCGGTCACCGCATCCGGGCGGTTCTGGACAGCGGCGAACAATTGCCACTCTCCGGGATCGTCGAAGCTGACCAGAGCGACATCGCTGGCAAGGCGCGCAATCTTCGCAACCACGCCGCTCGGCCGGGGGACCAAAAAGTCGATGCTGTTCGCCGCGATCGAACGCGACGGGCAGGCGCGCACCGCCCGGATCAACGCGGCCAAGATCGACGATATCGCTCCTCTGCTCTGGCGCTGGACTAACCGGGGTCAGGCGGTGCTGTGCTCCGACGAACTCGCCACGTATCGCTGGATCGGCCGGAACATGCTCGGCCACCACGGCGTGCATCACGCGCGGCGCGAGTTGGCGCGAACCGCGCCTGGCGGCATCCGCGCGCACGTCAACACGGCCGAAGGCTTCTTTGGCCTGTTCAAGCGTGCGATCGCCGGGGTCTGGCATCAGATCAGCGCCAAGCACTTGCATCGCTATTCCGGCGAGCACGAGTTTCGCTGGAACCATCGCCGTAGCGACGTTGCCAATCGGATCGCTCGCTGGCTGATCGGTCAGCGCGGGCGTCTCTGCTGGAACGAGCTGGTGCGATGACAGCGATCGTCACCCGGGCCGCCAAGGGCAAGCTCCGGCCCGAGGCCGCGGCCAAGGCCGCTCGGGTCGGCGGCCAGACCCGCCATCTTTGGAACCTGTTCACCGCGCTGAACAACGCCCGGATGAAGGAGTGCGGCAACTTCGTCTTCTACGCCGAGCTCTCCGCGCTGCTGCCGAATCGGCTGAAGA
>JASHVB010000158.1 GCA_030039695.1 Acetobacteraceae bacterium | reverse complement strand
CCCGCCGAGCGAAGCAATGGGAAAACCATCGACAATGGTTCGTTAGAGGACGCCGTTTGGGTCGGAGACGAGGGCCCAGACTGGATGCGGCGTGGGAGCTATCTTGTTGTGCGCCGTATTCGAATGGCCCTTCAGCATTGGGACAATACTGCTCTCACTTTTCAGGAGCAGGTATTCGGCCGGAGGAAGACCAGTGGGGCCCCGCTGAGCGGAGGCGATGAATTCGCGCCGCTTGATCTCAGTGCGGCGGATACGGAAGGCAACCCGGTGATAGCCGACAATGCCCATGTGCGTCTTGGCTCGGCAACTGCAAATGACGGTGCGAGAATCCTGCGCCGCGCTTACTCATACAACGATGGCCTTAAGATGATCGCCGAGCGTTGGCCGCCCTGGCGGCAGGGTCTCGAGTATGACGCTGGGCTGATTTTCATCGCCTTCCAGCGCGATCCGCGGACCGGGTTCATCAAGATCTTCGACAAGATGTCGAAGCTCGACATGCTCAATCAGTTCACGACGCATGTCGGTAGTGGGATCTTCGCGTGTCCGAGCGGTATCTCTCAAGGCGAGTTCATTGGTGCAGGCCTTTTTGCCTGACGATACCACGATTTCCCCCCCATTCTCGTACCGAGATAAACCCACAATGATCTGCTCCAGACGTCTGCTACGACACCTCCTCAGCGTTGGAGCTGTGGCTTGGGGTCTGCCCGCTCTGGCTCAGAGCGCTGCGCCGATCGTTGCATCAGAGCAGGCACCGGAGTCGGCCTCTCCCGACTTCTTTACCGGTCTCTTTGCGCCTTCCCGTACCAATCTGCTCGGTAGCATGGGCGGCCTCAGGGACGTACTCGGCAACCATGGAATCACTCTAAGCATTACGGATGCCGAGACCCTGCTCGGCAATGTATCAGGCGGGATTAAGCAGGGCGCGACCGTGCAGGGATTGACCACAGTCACGCTGCAGCTCGATACCGGCAAAGCCTTTGGCCTCCCCGGCGGCACCTTCAACGTGAGTGCCTTGCAGATCCACGGGAACAACAATTTTGACGCTTCCTATCTCGGGACCATCCAGACGACGAACGGTAACGAAGCGGAGAATGCAACGCGACTCTGGGAACTTTGGTATGATCAGTCCTTCCTGGACGGACGTTTTGATATCAAGCTAGGTCAGCAAAGCCTGGACCAGGAGTTCATAGTCAGCAAATACAGCGGTACCTTCATTAACACGATGATGGGTTGGCCCGCACTGCCCTCCACTAATCTCTATGCCGGCGGCCCAGCCTATCCGCTTTCGTCACTCGGCGTACGTCTGCGTGGTAAGCCAACACCTAACCTCACAATCCTCACCGGCGTATTTGACGACAATCCACCTGGTGGCCCCTTCCACAACGACCCGCAATCCTTGGATGCTGGCGGCACGAGGTTCAATCTCGATACCGGCGCATTGGTCATTGCGGAGGTGCAATACGCCATCAACCAACCCTCGCTGGGTCAGATGGACTACGGGACCGGATCGAGCGGCCTGCCCGGCACCTATAAGCTCGGCTTCTGGTACGACACAGCATCGTTCCCTGATCAGGAATTCGACAATACCGGCCTCTCGCTCGCAAATCCGTACAGTACCGGGATCGCCGCGCTGCATCATGGCAACTACAGTTTCTATGGCGTGATGGATCAGATGGTTTGGCGCGAGGCCCCAGGGAGCTCCCGCTCACTCGGCGTTTTTCTGCGTGCCATGGGTGCACCCGCCCCGCAGAACTTTCTTACGTTCAGTGCCAATGGCGGCTTTGTTCTCAGCGATCCTCTCCCAGGACGTGACAATGACTCGCTCGGGCTTGGCTTTGGCATCGTCAAGGTTAGTTCGGCGGTTAGTGCGCTCGATCAACAGACCGCCTTCTTCACCGGCTCGCCCCTTCCTGTCCGCAGCACGGAGACCTTTCTTGAGCTGACGTACCAGTTCCAAGCTGCACCCTGGTGGGTCATTCAGCCGGATTTCCAGTACATCTTCAACCCAGGCGCAGGGATTCCGAACCCCAATAATCCCACCACCCGCGTCCATGACGCAGCCGTCCTTGGTGTTCGCACTACCGTCACTTTCTGAGGTCCTTCCTTGGTCGTCCGCAACCCAACGGATCTGGCAATGGCGAGTCGCTGTTATTGCCGTGGAGCAGAGAAGCCTACCACTCAGTCCAAAGGAGAAGATCGATGAAATTCTGGCACAATCGCCGCATGCGACCGGTGCGCACGGCGTCCTTGCTCTTGCCGGTGGCGCTCGCGCTTGGCGGTCTGCCTCACGGTGCGAATGCCCAAGGCCGCGCGGGATATCTTCAGACCATCCACCGGCATACCACGCTCACTTCAACTATTCCCGCCAACGGGGATGTGAACCCTTACGCGATCTATGTCGCCCCGGTCTCCACTGGGAAGATTCAGAAAGGTGATGTGTTGGTCGACAATTTTAACAACGATGGTAATCTCCAGGGACTAGGAACTACGATCATCGACTATAATCCCTCGACCAAGGCGATGAGGCTTTTCGCGTCCATCCCACGCCACCTCGCGCAGTGCCCGGGTGGTGTAGGCCTCACCACGGCAATGACGATGCTGAGGTCGGGTTGGATAATCGTGGGGAGTCTGCCCAGTAACGACGGTACCACGGCCACCAAAGGCCAAGGTTGCTTGGTTATCCTCAATTCAGACGGCAATGTCGCTGGCACCATCACAAGCCCTAACATCAACGGCCCGTGGGGCAATATGGCAGTGGTCGATCGCGGCGATACCGCAACCCTTTTTATCAGCAACACGGGTTTTGGCGTGGGCGCCCCGACGGGTGACAGCCCAGTCGTCAAGAAAGCGACCGTATTGCGTCTGTCGCTCACTATCCGGCCGGGGAACCCTCCGGTTGCCACCAATCAGACAGTGATCGGCGACGGATTCGGCGAACAGGCAGACAAAGGGGTGTTCATCATCGGTCCGACTGGCCTCGCGCTTAGCGGGAACGGTGTGCTCTACATCTCCGACGCTCTCGGCAACCGTGTCGCAGCGATTCCCGACGCGCTGACCCGTACAACCAGCGCGGGCACAGGCCAGGACGTGACCAACGGCGGACTTCTCCAGCGGCCACTGGCGCTATGCATTGCGCCGAACGGTCACCTCCTGGTGACGAACGCCCTAAACGGCGAGGTCGTGGAGATCGATCCCACGACACGGAAGCAACTCGGAGCCCAATGGATCGATGTGGACCAGGCGCAGACCCCGCCTGGGAACGGCGACCTTTTTGGCATAGCTATGACCCCCTCGGGCGACGGGTTCTATTACGTGGAGGACGACGTGAACACATTGGTCCTCGCTCATTGAGACGGCGGAGTTGATCCGGGTAGCACTCGGGCGCTTGGCCGCCATCACCGTAGGGCCGGCACCTAAGGGGAGATCGATCCAACCTGGCTCACGCCGGACCGCCTCGGTCCCTTCAAAGCCAGGGAAACAGATCATTGTCGTCCCTGCGGTCATGATTTCCCGGTCCCGACGGAGCTGCCGCCCATGGAGCAGCTAGAGGTCTCTAACGGCTCAGCGGTTCAATGGGTTATATCATGGTTTTAACACAACATTTCTGCCACGAAGAAATTGTAATCGATGTAGGAGCGCGTCCGGGCGCCAGCCGGCTTTACCTTGGCAATGCTTCGCCAAGAGGTGCAGGGCCGAGACTATGGCAGCCGTCATGTGGTCCGTCTCGCGAGCCGGCATTGATCTGCATCAATGCCTGAGTACTGACCCGGCCGCACATTGCGTAGCAGGAGCTTGGCATCGCGCGACCGCTTTCTGGCCTTCAGACCTGATGTGGAGTGGCGCATGGGCATTGAAATCGGCGATCTCATCGTCGGATTGCTGATGATCGCCTTCAGCCTAGTCGGCTTGTTCCTTGCGGCTGGCGTATATGGCAACGAAATGTATATATTTGAATTGGCGCTTGCCGGCTGGGGTGCGGTACTCGTGTTCGGCCTGTTGCGTCGCCATTTGAACCGGCGGAACATCGCGCGCCCTGCCGCTCGCGGAGAAAGGCGTCAGGGATAACGTCGACTACGCGCCGCGTTGGCACAGGCGATCAGCATGCCTGCCGCCGACGAATGCGTCGAGAGGCCCCAAATTGCTGACGCTAGTGCCGCCGCAGCACAACGATTCGGTTGCTATTAGTACCCTTTGTGTTGTTGCTGATGCCCCAGCAATTCGCCGTTTTGGTGAATGACTGTTGGTTCACCATGACGAGTAAGCGATCGAACGGCAGACCATCGGCAGCTTCCCACACCAGGCGTTCGAGCAATACCCGACCACCGCGCACTTCGCCGACTTCGAACGCGACGTGCCCGCGGGGCCGCACCACTCGTGCGAGCTCACTCAGTGTTTGCCGGACCATCTTCTGCCAGGCCGTCTCGGTGCGGTGACGTGCAATGGCGACGCCGGCTGAATCGATTCCGGCGAACCAGGAGCGCAGCCAGTTGTCCTCAGCGTACTGCACGACGTCGAGGAACGGTGGCGATGTCACCACCAATGCGACCGAACCGTCCTCGATCGCCGGCGTTGCGACCGCCGGCCCAGTCAGCAGCAGGGCAGGGGGGTGCACCGTCATACCGCCGCTGCGCAGCAGCGATGCACTCTTTCGTAACATTAGTTTCATCACGTCGCGATCAGGAGGGGTCTGTCCCCGCCGATCGTTGATCTTGCGCTGTGCTCGCGCCGACACCGCCTGGTTCGGCGGCAGCGTATAGACCGAGAAAAATCCGGGCGAATGTCCGGTCAACCGGTTCAGCGCAACCATCCTGATCCAGTCATCGACTGGGTCAGGAACGCGGTCGAGTGGCGCATGTTGCAACAACCAACAGCGGAGTGCGCAGATATGCCGCAAAGTTCTCTCGCTGTAAAAGGCGAGCAGGTCCGCAATGTCGATCACTCCTGAATTCCAGTCGATTTTCTGCAACCGCAGCGTGACCTCAGCCAGGGTCGGCGGGCTCAGCCGTGGCCGCGTCAGCAGAATGCTCAGCGGATTGATGTCATTGCCGACGGGTCGCCGCCCCATCAGCGCGGCCTGGATTGGTGTGGTTCCGCGGCCCATGAAGGGATCGTGCACGGTGTCACCAGGACCGGTCAGGCGTTCGATGAAAAAGGCGGGAAGCTGCGGCTTGAAACAGGCGCGATAGCTCAGTTCGTGGATCGAATGCGCCCGCCGTTGGCCGGATGTCCAGAACTCGTTGATCAGATACGGGATGCCGCCCTCGTCTCGCTCAACGGTTGGCTGGATGGACATGTGGAATTGGCGGACTGACTCGACGGGCGACACAGTGGATCGCCGATCAGTCAGCAGTGTGTCGAACAGCGAATCGGGCATTCCGGAATTGTAGTCGCCGAGAGCGCGATGGGATAATGCGCCCTCGCGCGCGGATTTTCCCCGCGACCGATCCGTGGCACGCTACCCCGTACGCGTCCAAGACAATACGAGGTCCCAACATGCCCAAAAACGAGCGTTGGGTCGGCACCTGGGCGGCGGCGCCCGCACCGGCCGAGGGTCCCGCCGGCTTCGCCAATCACACGCTGCGGATGAACCCGCGCGTCAGCATCGGCGGGGATAGTCTGCGCATCCGGCTCTCCAACGCCTATGGGGCGCGGCCGCTGCGGATCGGCGCGGCGCACGTGGCGCTGCGTGCCTCTGGTCCGGGTATCGTCCCGGGGTCTGACCGTACCGTAACCTTCGGTGGCTCACCTGGGGCCATCATTCCGGCGGGTTCGCTTGTCGTCAGCGATCCAGTGTCGTTGAGCGTCACGCCGCTGGGCGACGTCGCGGTGACGTTCCACCTGCCGGAGGACGTTCCACCCACGTTCCAGATCACGGGCCGCTATGCGCGGCAGACCAATTACATCTCGCCGCCGGGCGATTTCACCGCGGACGCGACCATGCCGGTTGGCAAGCTGACCGATGAGTGGTTCTTCCTGTGCGGTGTCGATGTGCTCGCGGCCCCGGATGTCGGCGGCATTGTGTGTGTGGGCGACTCACTGACAGACGCGAACATCTCGACACACGATGCTTTCTGCCGATGGCCCGATCAGTTGGCGCGGCGACTCATCACGCGCGGTGGCCGGCAGTTCGGGGTCATGAACCAGGGCCTCGGCGGCAACCGCATCCTACACGACATGCGCGGCGACAGCGGCCTGCGGCGCTTCGACCGCGACGTGCTCGCGCAGCCTGGCGTGACGCACGTTGTTGTGATGCTCGGCACCAACGATTTGCGCAACCGCTGGGGCAAGCCGGAGGAGGAAGTCACGGCAGCGCAGATGATTGCCGGAATGAAGCAGTTCGCGCTGCGCGCGCACGCCGGCGGTATCAAGATTCTCGGCTGTACACTGACCGGGTTCGAAAACGAGACCTTCCTGCCCGGTGCTTGGACACCGGCGCGCGAGGCGACGCGGCTGGCGTTCAACGACTGGATCAGGAACGGCGGCGTGTTCGACGGCGTGGTGGATTTCGATGCGGGATTGCGCGATCCGGAACGGCCGTCGCGCATGTTAGCGCTGTATGACTGCGGCGATCACCTGCACCCCAGCGATGCAGGCTATAACCGCATGGGCGATGTAATCGATTTGACACTGTTCGATGAGTAAAAACTCTCCCACGCAGCGCAGGCGAGGTTTTCACAGCGGCCGCAGCACAGTCCTTCCCGCGTACCTTGCCGCCGGCCCCAGGTTCTCCGCAATCCGCACCAACTGATTGTACTTCGAGGTCCGATCGCTGCGTGCCAGGCTGCCTGTCTTGATCTGCCCGCAATTCACCGCCACCGCTAGATCAGCGATCGTCGCATCCTCTGTTTCGCCGGAGCGATGACTCATCACACAGCGCCATCCCGCGCGGTGCGCCAGCTCCACCGTCTCCAACGTCTCCGACAGTGTGCCGATTTGGTTCACCTTGATCAGGATCGCGTTCGCCGAACGCTCCTCGATCCCACGCCGCAGTCGTTCTGGGTTGGTGACGAAAATATCGTCCCCCACCAATTGCAGCTTGCTGCCCAACACAGAGGTCAGATGCTTCCAGCCCTCCCAGTCGTCCTCGGCACAGCCGTCCTCGATCGACACGATCGGATAGCGCTTCGCGAGGTCCTCGTAGTACCGTACAATCCCCGCGCCATCGAGCGTCTTGCCCTCGCCCGCCAGCACATACCGCCCATTCTGGTAAAATTCGCTGGATGCGGGATCCAGCGCCAGGACCACTTCCTCGCCCGGCCGATACCCAGCCTTTTCGATTGACCGCACGATGAACGCCAGCGCCTCATCAGCCGATTTCAGGTTCGGCGCGAATCCCCCCTCATCGCCAACATTCGTCGCATGCCCCGCGTCATGCAGCTCCTTGCGCAATGTGTGGAACACCTCTGATCCCATCCGCACGCCGTC
>JASHVB010000157.1 GCA_030039695.1 Acetobacteraceae bacterium | reverse complement strand
TGGTTTCTCGCAATCGAAATCTTATCGTCATCTGAATTTCAAAACCTATTGCTGCAAACTGTGCTCGCCGCTCAGCTCCAATATAACCATCGTGACCTGAAGTTCCGTCCGTCTTGCGGCGCGCTGAGAACAGCGGGCTGAGCGCACCGACCGGCACTAGAATCAATATGCCGTCCGGTCGCACCTGCAACGCTGCTGGCGTCGCGGTTCTCAAAGCACGATCGGCAAGCAAATGCGTCGAAGCTGCGCATTCCCAATGCCACCATCCACTCATCGCCAGTGCCTGCCGGGCGTTCTATTCGCTTAATCAGCACCAATCGCATGATGGTCGCTGATTACGACAAGCTCGGCTCCGTGAGCGGTGGCGTGGTCGATGGAACACGGAACGACCGCAATGCACGTGACGACGGAAATCCTCTGGCGGTCCGATAAGGTGGTCACAGCTCCACTTGGCGAGGTTGAGCCAATGGGAGGCTGGCCACGTCACTGATGTACCTAGCCGCTCGCTAGATACTTAGGATTCCGCGACCCGATTACGCGGATATGCTGATGTGGTTCGTGACGAAGCTTCGGGCGACCGTACCTTTATATTAGAGGTTATGCACGCGCAGTGTGCGGGAATGGCTTTTGAGATTCAAATGACAATCGGGTTTCGATTGCAAGAAGCGGATTTCAACCCGCTCACGTGTAATTCAGTTGAGTCCAACTCGGCAGGCGTTAGCCTCCACGTCAACATCACGCGAGTGCTCGGCATGAGGCCGCTTAATTGCACGTCGACCACCTTCACACCTGTGCTGGGCCCACTCGTTGCGCTGCCCCCGTCCGGCATTGATATGGGCCTACCCGGATTGCCTGCGGCGGCCGAGCGTAACCTTCGCCAGCGCTGTTGCTTCGGTTTCACTCCCACGTCCTGCTGAGACGAGCTCCTGACGTGGTTATCGCTGCCACAGTGGGTTTGCCCGACTCTCGGAGAACCGGCAACATGCTTGACACCATTATCCAAAGAGAGCTTCCCCGCGCGATTGCCACGGTGTCGCTCGGCGGTATGCTCTCGGAAAAGCTTGAGGCTGCGGCCGCCGTCGGCTTCGATGCGGTGGAAATCCACGAGAATGATCTGCTGATGTTCGGCAGTTCGCCCGCGGACGTCGGTCGCATCGCGGAAGACCTTGGCATTGCCATCGTATCATATGCGCCGTTCCATCATTTTGAGGCAATGCCTGAGCCATATCGAGCCCGCAATTTCGACCGTGCGGAACGCAAGTTTGACGTGATGCAGGCGCTCGGCACAGATTTGCTCCTGGTGTGCAGCAACACGCTACCGACTGCGATCAACGACGATGGTCGAGCCGCGGCGGATCTCCACGAAATGGCGACCCGTGCTGCCGCACGTGGCGTCCGCGTGTGTTATGAGGCACTGGCCTGGGGTCGTCACGTCAATCGATGGAGACATGCGTGGCGGATCGTGCAGCTTGCCAATCATCCGAGCCTGGGCCTGGTTGCGGACAGCTTTCACGTCCTGGCGGTTGACGACGATCCGACCGAGATTGCCGGGATTCCCGCCGAGAAGCTATTCCTTGTCCAGCTCGCCGACGCGCCGCGTCTGGCCGTCGACATACCCACACTGAGCCGACATTTCCGCAACTTCCCGGGACAGGGTCAGTTGCCCGTCGATCGCTTCATGCAGGCGGTGTTGAGAACGGGATATCGTGGTCCGCTGTCCCTTGAGATCTTCAACGACGAGTTCCGGGCTGTTTCGGCTCGAAGGACAGCCCGCGACGGAATACGGTCCTTGATCAGCGTGGAAGACCGCGCAGGTGTTCTGAGCCTGCCGGCACCGCCGCATCTTGATGGTATCGAATTCATCGAGTTTGCCGTCGACAACACGTCCGGACGCAAACTTGGCGAATTCCTCCGAGCCCTGGGTTTCGCTCATGTCGGCTCTCACCGCTCGAAGTCCGTCCAACTGTTCCGTCAAGGGCGTGCTAATCTGATTCTCAATGCTGAACCGGGCAGTGCCGCGGCTGACCATTTCCAACGCCACGGTCCGTCAGTCTGCGGCTTGGCATTTCGTGTCGACGAACCGTGGCGTGCAGCGGCGCGAGCCGAGGCACTCGAATGCCAGCAATGGCAGGACCCCATTGGGCCCGGTGAACGTCGAATTCCCGCAGTTCGCGCACCCGACGGAACACTGATCAATCTCGTCGGCGACGAGACGTCGGGCCGCAGCATCTATGATGACGATTTTATCCTCTTCAGACGGGAATCACCGGATGATACGACGGTGTGCATTGATCACGTTACTCAAGCTTTACCGCAACGACACCTGGACGGATATGTGTTGTTTTATAATTCGATCTTTGGTCTTGAGCCGCAACCAGTTTGGGAATTGGCAGATCCCTATGGGCTGATACGTAGCCGCGCCATGGTCAGTGGTGACGGCAGCGTACGCCTGTCGCTCAACGTCTGTGAAGGCCTTGCGACGACAACCGGACGCTTCGTGACCGCCAGCGCAGGCGCGGGCGTCCATCATGTCGCCTTTGAGACGGACGATATTGTTTCGACCATACGAAGACTAACGTTGCTGGGCACAAGAATTGTGCCCATTCCGGTAAACTACTACGACGACCTCGCCACCCGACACGTTCTGGACACCAGGCGACTTTCAGAGTTTGCAGCGCTGAATATTTTATATGACCGGGATGACGATGGCGAGTTCCTGCATGCCTACACCGACACCTTCGATGACAGGTTCTTCTTTGAGTTCGTGCAGCGAGGGGCCTACTGCGGCTTTGGCGCGATCAACGCGTCCGTGCGCATCGCAGCGCAGGCTGCCAATCGCGAGACCATGCCGTCAAGCCGCCTCGTCATGCTATAGTGACTGTTGCGGTACGACCCTACGCACAAGCTCGTGGCCCATGACGATCGAAAAGGAGCGTGTCTTTGGGACCGAGGCGGTTTGTGCCGATATTCTTCAGAGGTCCGCAGAGTTGTTAAAAATACTCACGCACATACCAGTGCGCGTGCGCTTGCCGCTGGTCGAAGCGCTGCATGTGCCAGGCCGGAGTATGCATGAGAGCCAAATCTTCGTCACCGCGGCTTTGCGCTCGGTGCGAGATTTATGACCTAGCCTGCCAGATCCGATCGTAACCCCCGATAGGCCGCGGTCGCGGCGGCCTAGGAGACAGACTCATGCTCCCGATCACCACCCCCTGGAACCCTGCCTCCTGGCGCGCGCACCCAATCAAGCAGGCTCCGGCGTATCCTGACCCGACCCAACTCGAAACCATGGAGCATAGGCTGCGTAGATACCCACCGCTCGTCTTCGCTGGTGAGGCAGCACGATTGAACGCGGCACTTTCCTCCGCTAGCCGAGGTGAGGCATTTGTGCTGCTCGGCGGTGACTGTGCTGAAAGCTTTCAGGAGTTCACCGCTGACAACCTGCGCGACGCCTTCCGCGTGCTGTTGCAAATGGCCATCGTGCTCACTTTTGGGGCCAGTGTGCCAGTGGTGAAGATGGGGCGCATGGCCGGCCAGTTCGCCAAGCCACGTAGCTCGGATAGCGAAACGCAAGGCTCCGCGACCCTGCCAAGTTATCGCGGCGATATCATCAACGGATCGGATTTCACAGCAGCCGCCCGCGTCCCGGACCCGGCCCGCATGGAGCTTGCCTACTTTCAGTCCGCGAGCAAGCTCAACCTGCTGCGCGCCTTCGCCTCCGGCGGCTACGCCGATTTGCACGAGGTGCACTGCTGGAACCTCGGATTCGTCGAACGCTCGCCGCTGGCCGATCGCTACCGTGATCTTGCCCACCGAATCGACGAGACGCTGAAGTTCATGGCCGCCTGCGGCGCCACCAGCCAGACATTGCGCGATATGCGCGAGACCGACTTCTACGTTGCCCACGAGGCGCTACTGCTGCCGTACGAAGAGGCGCTGACGCGCATCGATTCGACCACGGGTGAATGGTACGATTGTTCCGCGCATTTTTTATGGATCGGCGATCGAACGCGACAGTCTGACGGCGCGCATGTGGAATTCCTGCGTGGGGTGAAGAACCCAATCGGCGTGAAAGCTGGCCCGACGCTGGAACCGGACGATCTGCTGCGCATTCTCGATATCCTCAATCCTGCCAATGAACCCGGCCGCGTCACGCTGATCAGCCGTATGGGCGCCAACAAGGTGGGACAGCGCCTGCCGGTGCTGCTCCGTGCCGCGGAGCGGGACGGCCGCAAAGTGGTGTGGATTTGCGATCCGATGCACGGCAACACCACCACGACTGCCGCCAATCTCAAGACCCGCAACTTCGATGCGATCCTCTCTGAGGTTCGCAGCTTCTTCGATATCCATGCCGCGGAGGGAACCTGGGCGGGCGGCGTCCATGTAGAAATGACCGGCCAGGACGTGACAGAATGCACAGGTGGCGCGCAGCGGTTGACCGAGGCCGATCTTTCCAGAAGATACGCGACTTTTTGTGATCCGCGGTTGAACGCTGAGCAGTCACTGGAGCTCGCCTTCCTTATCGCCCAGGAGCTGAAACAGCGGCGTCGGCCGGCGAGCCAGATCCCGACGATTGCCGCGCAATTACGGACTTGTCCCGAGTCTGCGACCGAGCAGGGCACTCTGTCCGGCGATCTCCTGGGGGCGATCGATACGCAGCCGTGGCTTACCAAAGACCGCAAGAGCGTATGGGCGTTGTCACAACATGAAGAGCTGGGCGGGCTCGCATGACGGGTCGGTGGCAAATGGTCGTCTCGCGGGCACGGCGATGCCCTACTGGCGCCGTACCCGCAGCGACGGGTTTTGAACCACGCACAAAGGTGGACGTCGTGCCATGAGCATCAGTTGCACGATATTTTGCAAGGCGTCCTTTCGGGGGTACAGACCATTCAGAGGCACACGCGACTCACGGTGGTCCGACCACGCTGCAGTGATCAATGATCGACCGCCGGCGAGCCCAGCTGATCTTGAATCGCTTGAGTGCCCAATGCCCGATGGACTGCTTAGAGGGATGATTGTGGACGCTGATGCGCGGCGGCTGTTGTCCGCTGGTTTTGTCAGTCGCGAGGCGTTCTGGCAGATCGGTATCGGATTCCTGGCCGGCCATTCACCATTGATGCCTCTCGGCGCCTTTGATGAAGCGTTTAGGTGACGATCGGATGCTCGAACGTCCCATTCTGCTCGGATTGATCGGTGCACCTATTGCGCACTCGGCGTCGCCGGCAATGCACGAGGTGGCCGGACGGGCCACAGGCTTTCGTGTGCATTACCAACTCATCGAGGTGCCCGGGGCTGACGATAATGTCCTTCGAGCCTTGTTGGATGGAGTACGACTTATTGGTTTCGCCGGCGTTAATGTAACCTTCCCTTACAAGGAGGCGGTTCTGCCACTCCTGGATACGCTCGACTCAAGCGCCGCATCGATCCTGGCGGTCAACAGTATTGTATGTCGCGGCGGAAAGCTCATTGGCTATAATACTGATACTGCCGGTTTCGCCCGCGCCATCGACGAGGAGATTGCGCCTTTAACGGGACCGGTGGCGCTGGTGGGCGCTGGCGGCATGGGCCGTGCGGCCGCCTTTGCACTCAGACGACTGGATGTGCAAGCGCTGCATATCTTCGACAAACAAATGGACCGCGCAGGGCGGCTGGCTCAAGATCTGGGCGGCCCGCCGCGGTTTATTGCCTGCGAGACCCTTGCGGCGGCGCTGGCTGACGTCGTCGGACTGGTGAATACAACGCCGGTCGGGATGTTGCCCGATTGTGGCACTCCGGTACCGCCAGCGCTGCTCCACGCTGGGCTTTGGGTTGCCGACGTAGTCTATCATCCGTTGATCACGCCCCTGTTGAGCGCCGCCGGCGCCGCTGGTGCGCGCACGATCACCGGGCGCGCGCTGACGGTGCATCAGGCCGCCGAAGCGTTCGCGTTATTTACTGGCGTACGCCCGCCGATCGAACCCCTGCAGAGTGCTTTCAATGTTGCGATTGCCGCACACCCGGCGACATGATCCGTACACATCGTTCCGGAGCGTGGCGACAAACTAGGGCTTGTCCTCAATTGAGCCAAATGGCTGCGGCGGCGAGATGGATCGCGGCGAGGAAGTTGCGGGCGGTCTTGTTGTAGCGCGTGGCGATAGTTCAGAACTTGAGCCGAGCGGAGAAATTCTCCTTCCGGAGAATCCTGCTCATCGCTCCTCCTCAAGCGCCATTATGCGCAGCAGCGGCAGGGCGGTCGGAGAAGCATCGACGACGCGGTTGCCAATGGAAAGTCGGTTCTCTGCGGTGCCGCGCCGTAGATGATGGCAGACAACAGCGAAGGAGGCCGCCCCGATGCTGCTCTACCATTTCACACACCCGAACGTATGGCCACACGACATCGTTGACCCGTCACGCGGGTTGCGCCCCGGCAACATGTGCAGCCCGCTTCTGCCACCCGTGGTGTGGTTGACGCGTGACCCGAACCCCGGCGGCGATACCGGCTTCTGCTGCTACGTCAGGCTGACAGTGGACGTCCCTCGCGGCGATAGCAGCCTGAAGCAGGCCATGCCGTGGTTCCGCCAACGACTTGACGGTCCGATTGATGCGCGCGTGCGTGACTGGCGTATGTATCACGGGTCGATACCGGGCATGTGGATCGTTGGCGCCGCAGTTATCAAAGATCGACATCCGTGGTGGGCAGTATGAGCGATCGCGGCCACAAGGCGTTTGATCGTTCAGTGTGGTCACCACACGACATCGTGCTTCTCCAGATATTCGCCATCATACACGCATGTCGCGGTGACCCTTATTGCGGGCGGCTGATTTGAGGAAAATGGCCGGTCATATTGCACAGAAAATTCGTGACATTGACTCTAAATTTGTAACCCGCTCCGATGGACCAAGAGTGGCGACGACATCCTCGCCTCAATCCAACGCTTTTGCGTTCGAACTCTTGCGAAACCTGCCGAGATTGCCAGGGACTTCCGAATCGGGACACTAGCCTCGATAGCGTCCATCAGCCAGCGTTCCGATAAATTCTACAGAGCTCGCGCCGGCGTTTACATTGTATAGGAGGCCTTGCCCAGATGTGGTCGGTTCCTTGCCAAGTCTGTAACTCTCTTCAACTCGACAAGGTTTCGCGATGCGCCGAAGTGGCGAGGGGGACCGCGGCCTCCGTCGTCA
>JASHVB010000156.1 GCA_030039695.1 Acetobacteraceae bacterium | reverse complement strand
GCCGTGCCCGCCATGATGGCGTGGCGGCGTATGACGCCTGATTGCATATCGTTCCCCTCCCACACGGTGCGGCCAATCGCCCGCGGGTTTGTCGGACTTTTGTAGGGCGACGGACCTGTCAGGCCGCTTTGAGCCGCGTTGCCCTCTCCGTTATGCTGGTAGCGCCTGGGGGCCGCGCACGAGGCGGCCAGGGAGGGCGCCGGTCGCCGTCCCATTGCGCCAGACCGGGTGCCCGGCAACGATGGTCGCAACGTAGCCTTCGGCCCGTTGCATCAGGCGCCGCCCGCCCGAAGGCAGGTCATAAACCACTTCCGGCACGCGCAGGCGCAAACGATCATAGTCGATCAGGTTGATGTCAGCGCGATAGCCGGGCGCCAACACGCCGCGATCATGCAGGCCAATTGCCCGCGCATTGTCGCGTGTCAGACGCCGCACCATCCATTCCAACGGGAACCTCCCTTCGGGGCGATCCCGCGTCCAATGGGTGAGTCCATAGGTCAACGCTGACGCATCACACAACACGCCGACATGCGCGCCGCCATCGCCCAGACCGAGTAATGTATTCGGATGTTGCATCATCTCGCGCACCGTGCCGAGGTCGCCATGCGCATAGTTGCTGAGCGGCCGGTAAAGAATCGTGCGGCCGTCATTCCCGAGCAAACAATCATACATGAGCGCTGCGGGATCGAGACCGCGCCGGCGCGCCTCGGCCCCGATGCTATGCTCTGCGGTCGGCTCATAATCCGGTGGATCGCCGAGCGGAAATATCCGGTCCCAGGTGCGCACGCGACGCGCCAGAGCCGTTGGCTCGGCGGCCTCGGCCAGCAACTGGCGACGCAGTTCGGGATCGCGCAGGGCGGCAATCCGCCGCCCAAACGGCAACCCCGCGATCGGCTTATAGGAAGGACAATCGACGAATGGATGCTGCGAGATCTCGAAACCAAGCAGTATGCCAGTCGGCCGGGTCAGCACCTGGCCGGTCATCGTGATGCCATCGGCATTGGCGGCAGCGATGCCGGCCAGCAACTGGCGCCATTCCTCGGGCTTGGCATCGCGTTCCAACACCGTCATGGTCATCGGCCGGCCCGAGGCAGCCGCTAAGCGCCGCAACATGGCAAATTCGACCGGCAAATGTTCGTCGAAATCAGAAATCACCTGCAACCAGCCAGCACCTGTTGCGCCGATCGCCGTCGCGATGGTGGCAAGCTCCTCCTCGGCCGCTGTCAAAGTGGGAATAGACTCGCCTGCCAATGTCTTGTGATTGAGCGTGCGCGAAGTGGAGAATCCCAGTGCGCCCGCCTGAATCCCTTCGGCGGCCAGGCCTGCCATGGCTACGGAATCCGCCTCGGTCGCGGGCTCGCGCGCAACACCACGTTCCCCCATGACATGCACGCGCAATGCAGCATGGGGCACCTGCGTGGCGACATCGAGATCGAATCTGCGCGCGGCTAGGCTATCGAGGTAATCGGGGAAGCTCTCCCAATTCCACCGCAGCCCCTCGGTGAGCACCACTTCGGGGATATCCTCGACCCCCTCCATCAGCTCAACCAGCCTATGGCGATTCTTCGGATGGCATGGCGCGAAGCCAACGCCGCAATTTCCGGTCAAAACCGTTGTGACACCCTGGCAGGATGATGGCGTGATATGTTCTGCCCAGGTGACCTGCGCGTCGTAATGCGTGTGCAGATCAATGAAGCCGGGCGTGACAACAAGGCCGCGTGCGTCGATCTCGTTGGCCCCGCGCTCGGAAATCTGGCCTATTTCGACAATGCGATTGCCTGCGATGGCGATGTCAGCAACGAACGGAGAACCTCCTGTTCCATCGACGATGGTGCCATCGCGGATCACCATACTCAGACTTTGGCACACGATCATTCCCTCCTCGTTCACGGGACTCATGTCGCAAGTCCGCGGACGTCCGGTCCGGATTGCAGCCACGCTAGTTGCGGGTGCGGTCCTCTGCAAGGTCTGACGCAACGGTGAGCCACAGCACCGGCATCCGACACGCTCGCAATGATCTTGCTCTCTGCACATGGTGGCCGGCGTGACGGCGTACGGCGCAAAGCTGCCGGTGCTACGGGTCCGCTGGCGGCTCGCACCGCGAGGCGGAGCCGTTCGGCAAGCTATCGTGCCGGAAGATCGATGGACTCATCCCATCCCGAAGCGAGCGAGCGTCACTCCGCGGCCGCGGCGGCGATCGGTGTCGACAGAAGAAAGCCGCGATAGCTCTCGGCGGCGATTGCGTCGCAAGTGTCGCGATACCTACCAACGCCACCGATATACGGCATGAACACCTGTGGCTTGCCGGGAATGTTGATGCCCATGTACCAGGAGTTCGCCAGCGGGTATAGTGTCTGGTTCGCCACCTCATTGCCGTGCTCGACCCAGGCATCTTCGGCGTCCTGGGTCGCCTCGATGCACTCGATACCGCGCGAACGAAGGTGCACCAGGCAGTCGGCAATCCAGTCAACGTGTTGTTCTATCGACACGATCATGTTGCTGAGCACCGACGGGCTGCCGGGTCCCGTGATCATAAAGAGATTAGGAAATCCGGCGGTCATCAAACCAAGATAGGTCCGTGGGCCGCCCTCCCATTTCTGATGCAGTGACTTGCCATCTGCGCTGATGTCGATGCCCAGAAGTGCTCCGGTCATCGCGTCGAAGCCAGTCGCGAAGACAATTGCGTCCAGGACGTATTCGACATTGCCCACACGCAGACCACGGTCGGTAATTTCGCTGATCGGCGTTGCACGCACGTCTATCAGACTGACGCTGTCGCGGTTGAAAGTACCATAGTAATCGGTATCGACGCAGATGCGCTTGGTGCCGATCGGATGGTTTTTCGGTGCCAGCAGTTCTCCGGTCGCCGGATCGTGCACCGTCGCACGGATCTTGTTGCGCACGAAGTCGGCAGCGGTGTCGTTGGCCTCCTGGCTAAAGATCAGATCGTTAAAGGCTGCCATGAACTTTGTCCCTCCAAGGGCCCAGCGCTCCTCGTAGACCCGCAATCTCTCGACCTCTGACAGGTCGAGTGCCGACTGATTGTTGGGGTCAGTTAGCACACCCGTGCGCATGCGGCGCGCCTTCTCGCGCAAAGTCGGATAGTTTACCTTCCAAGACTGACCATAGGCCTCGGTCATGGGCCCGTTTCGCGACGGAATACTGAAGTTCGGCGTGCGCTGGAACACGAAGAGCTGCGCTGCCTGACGCGCGATCTCCGGCACCGCTTGAATCGCCGAAGAACCCGTGCCAATCACGCCGACCCGCAGGCCAGTGAAATCCACTGGCTCATGCGGCCAGTTGCCGGTGTGGTAGGTCTTGCCGGGAAACCGCTCGACGCCGGGAAATTCCGGCAAGCGCGCCGTGGACAGACACCCGGTCGCCATCACGCAATACCGTGCAGATACGACCTCGCCGCGATCGGTACGAACCTCCCACCGACGCGTCGTCCGGTCGAAACGGGCAGCGGTGACCCTCGTATCGAACTGAATATCGCGTCGAAGATTAAATCGGTCGGCGACATGGTTGGCGTAGCGCAGGATCTCCGGCTGCGAGGCAAACAGCTCGCTCCATTGCCACTCTTGCTCCAGTTCTGGGGAGAACGAATAGCTGTACTGCATGCTCTCCACGTCGCACCGCGC
>JASHVB010000155.1 GCA_030039695.1 Acetobacteraceae bacterium | reverse complement strand
GCGACCGATCCGCTGTACATTCTTTACACGTCAGGGACGACCGGCCGGCCGAAAGGCGTGGTGCGCGACAATGGCGGCCATGCCGTGGCGTTGTGGAATTCCATGCAGATGATCTATGGCGTCGATGCCGGCGACGTTTACTGGGCGGCATCCGATGTCGGCTGGGTCGTCGGCCACAGCTATATCGTCTATGCCCCGCTGCTGCGCGGCTGCACCACGATCATGTACGAAGGCAAGCCGGTTGCCACGCCGGACGCCGGCGCGTTCTGGCGCGTGACAGCGCAGCACGGCGTGAAGGTGTTGTTCACCGCGCCGACCGCGATGCGTGCGATCAAGCAACAGGATCCGGCGGGTAGACTGCTGCGCGAGTACGACCTGGCGAAATTCGAAGCCCTGTTCCTGGCTGGCGAGCGCTGCGATCCGCCGACCGCGATCTGGGCCGCCGATCTGCTGCAGCGGCCGGTGGTCGATCACTGGTGGCAGACCGAAACCGGTTGGGCGATCACCTCGGGCTTCCGGCAGTTCGGCCTGTTCGCGTTCAATCCCGGTGCCGGTGGACGGCCGTGCCCCGGCTATGACCTGCATGCGGTCGACGACGAAGGCCGCACGCTGGATCGCACGCACAGCGGCAACCTGTGTGTGCGCCTGCCATTGCCGCCTGGCTGCGCGCCGACGCTGTGGCAGAACGACGACGGCTACCGCTCGGCGTACCTGGCGGACTTTCCCGGCTGGTATCGCACCGGCGATGCAGGCGTTATTGACGCGGACGGTGACGTGTCGGTGATGGGCCGCACCGACGATATCATCAACGTCGCGGGCCACCGTCTTTCCACAGGCGCAATGGAGGAAGTGCTGGCCTCGCATGTCGATGTCGCGGAATGCGCGGTGGTCGGCGCGAAGGATGCGTTGAAGGGACAGACGCCGATCGGGCTGGTGGTGCTGAAGGCCGGTGTGAACAGACCCGACGCGGAAATCTGCGCTGAGCTGGTATCGCTGGTCCGCGAGCGCATCGGACCCGTGGCGTCGTTCCGCGATGCGCGCGTGGTGCCTCGGCTGCCAAAGACGCGCTCGGGCAAGATTCTGCGCGGGAGCATACGCAGGATTGCGGACGGCGAGAGCGTGCCGGTGCCGGCTACGATCGAGGATCCCGCCGCGCTGGACGAGGTCGGGCGGGTGCTGGGCCGGTAGGACCGAGCCGCTGTCGTAGCGCAACGGCGAATCGGCAGCTGCCCGCCACACCTGCCACTCTGGATGGGCGATGCTGGCCTCCTGCACGCCAGGAACTGGCGGGGATGTGCGGTGACGACCAAGCGGCAGAGCCGCGCGGTCGGTGGTTCGGCGACGCAATCCCCCGACAGTTTGTGCGGCTGCTGGTCTCGCAGGCGTTGCGCAGTTCCTCCGAGCCTGCGTAGGCTTGCGGAAAACCCGGGCAGCACGCACCGTCCGGGCATTTCTGTGCCAGAACATACGAGGAGCCGGCCATGCTATCACGCGAGGAGAACGAACTTGTCACCCGGGTGAGCGCGGGAACGCCGATGGGGAACACCCTGCGGCGTTATTGGATGCCCGCGCTGCTGTCGCGCGAGGTCCCCGAGCCGGATTGCCCTCCGGTGCGCGTTCGGCTGCTCGGAGAGGACCTGGTTGCGTTCCGCGATAGCGAGGGCCGCATCGGGCTGCTGGATGAACTTTGCCCGCACCGGCGCGCGTCGTTGTATTTCGGGCGTAACGAGGAGTGCGGCCTGCGCTGCGTCTATCACGGCTGGAAATTCGACGTGGCCGGCGCCTGCGTCGACATGATGAACGAGCCGGACGAGTACGACTTCAAGCACAAGGTACGCATGACCGCGTATCCCACCTGCGAGCTGGGCGGCGTCGTCTGGGCGTATCTCGGCCCGGCGGAGAAGATGCCACCGCTGCCGAAATTCGCCTGGACACAGGCGCCGGAATCGCACCGGCACGTGACCAAGGTAATCCAGCAGTGCAACTGGCTGCAGGGACTGGAAGGCGGCATCGATACGTCGCACGCGCCGATCATGCACCGGCTGATTTCAGAAACCTCGACGCGCGGCGGGTTCAAGCCCTCCAATCCCTTCGTGCGCGGCAAAGCGCCGAAGTTGGTCGTCGATATTACCGACTATGGATACCAGTACGCCGGCATCCGTCCGCTGGGCGAGGACGAGATGCACGTCCGCACCTATCAGTTCGTCCTGCCGTTCCATCAGATACGGCCGTCGAAGTCGGAGAGCGGACTGCAGCTCGACGCCGGGCATTGCTGGGTGCCGATCGATGACGTCACAACCATGGTGTTCAACTGGAGCTACTGCCCGGACGGGCCGCTGTCCGAGGAGGATCGACTGGAGCGCAACCTCGGCAACGGGCCGTTGCACGTCGATCCGTTGACGTTCCAGTCGAAGGCGAACCGCGCAAACAACTACTTGCTGGATCGGCTGGTGCAGCGGACCGAGAGCTACACCGGGATTGACGGGATCAACGTGCAGGATCGCGCGATCCAGGAAAGCATGGGGAAAATCGTCGACCGCTCCAAGGAGCACCTCGGGCCGGCAGACAAGGCGATCATCCAGGCGCGCAAGCTCCTGCGCGAGGCGGTGAGGACGGCCGAGGCGGGCGGCGCTCCGGCGGGTACCAGCGCCAGCTATTATCCGCTACGCGCGCATGAGGCGGTGCTGCCGCGCGCGGCCGACTGGCGGCGTGAGATGACGCCGGAGATGGAGCCGGAGCTGATTCTGCAGACCGTGTGACACGACGAAGACCTCTTCCGCCCGCAGCGGGAGAGGTCGAGCGCGGTTCCGCGCGCCAAGGGTCACACCACGGAAAGCTCGCGCGCTTGGCCCCCGT
>JASHVB010000154.1 GCA_030039695.1 Acetobacteraceae bacterium | reverse complement strand
TGCGGCAGTTTGATGGACAGCGGGTGGGCGATGATGTCGGTGATCTTCATGGTGCGGCCCTCGTGTCATGGCCGTATGGGGCGGCCACTTGCGTCTTTGCCACATGGGCGAGGCGAAGTCGTGGGGGGCCGGGACAGGACCGGCCATCGCACGGGGGGCCGCACAAGCCAGCGCGGGATCGACGTGCATGAGGCTGCCGAAACCGGCTGCGCTGACTTGTTCCCCGACGCCGCGCCGGATAAAGCCCAAGATGGTGTTGCAGAAACTGGTGAAGCTTGCATGAGCGACTGGATCGAGACCTATCGCGGCGCGGTGCCACCCTGGCAGTGTGACGTCACGGAACACTTCACCATCGCCTATTACTTCGACCGGCTGGAGGAAGCGGAAGCCAACCTGGCCGACGCAATCGGGCTTGGTGGCTTGCCGCACCGCGCCGACGTTCCGCGCCGCACTGACGCCCGCTTCGCACGCGAGCTGCGCGAAGGCGCGAGCTTCCACATCGAAAGCGCCGTGCTCGGCATCGAGGATGGCCTGCGCCTCGGCCACCGCGTGGTCGATTCCGCCACTGGCGAGGTCGTCACATGGTTCGCGGAACACTGGGACCTGACCGAGGCGCCGCTCACGGATCATCAGCGCAGCACGCTCGCGCTCGACCTTGCGGCATGGAATGGCCCGGCCTCCGAGCCCCGGGCTGAGCCGCTCACCGCCGCCGGGTTCATTCCCACGGCCCGAGGGCGGGTGAAGCACGCCGATATCGATGCGGCGGGCCATTTCGCGCTCGGTGCGATCGTACATCGCTTCTCCAATTCTTCCGCTCAGCTCGGCGCCGCGATTGGCATGGACGCTGCGTTCATGCTGCAGCAGCGCCGCGGGTTCTCTACGTTCGAGCTGGTCTTGCATCTGTCCGGCGCGCTATCGCTCGACGCGCCTTATCTGGTGGCAACTGGCATCGCGCATCTCGGCAATTCATCGCTGCGCATGATCCATCGCCTGACCGATCCGCGCACCGGTGGGGAAATCGCACGGCTCAGCCAGTACGGCGTCAATCTCGATCTCGACGCGCGCCGTCCTGCCCGCTGGCCGGAAGAAATCCGCGCGAAAGCGGCTCGGCTGGTCATCCCCCTCGGTTAGCGACCGCCATTGCGCGAGCGCGAGTTGCCCGTTCCGGTGTCGCTGCGAGGTGCCTAGCGGTTCGCAATGACAGATCTGGACGTTGCGCTCCAGCGCGGTGCCGCGGAGGATGCGTCGAGCATGCGAAGGCACCCAGGGACCGGCCCATGAGCAGACCAACTTTCCCGTTGCGCAGTCTGCTGTTTGCGCCGGGCAATCACGCGCGGCGTGTTGAGAAAGCGCTGTTGGTCGACGCCGACGCGGTGATTCTCGATCTCGAAGATGCTGTCGCCGTCGCTGAGAAACCGGCGACACGCGCGTTGGTCGCGTCCGCGACGCAACGACCCCGGCGCGGCCTGCTCTATGTCCGCGTCAACGCCATCGACACCGAATTCTGTTACGGCGATCTGGTCGCCGTGGTGCAGGCCGGCCTCGACGGTATCATCCTGCCGAAATTAGAAAGCGCCGCCGGTGCCGCCACGATCGACTGGCTGCTCACGCAACTGGAGCGCGATCGCAACCTGCCGCAAGGTGGCATTGACGTCATCCCGATTATCGAGACGGCGCGGGGACTGCAGCAGATCGACACGATCCTCTCGGCCGGAAATCGCGTGCGCTGCGTCGCTTTCGGCGCCGGGGATTTCACGCTCGACCTGAACATGACCTGGAGTCGCAGCGAAACCGAGCTCGCCCACGCACGGGCCGCTGTGGTCACGGCCTCGCGCGCCGCCGGCATGGAGGCGCCGCTCGATACGGTCTGGGTCGATCTGGCCGATCATGAGGGTCTGACAGCGTCCGCCCGCACCGCATTGGGCTGTGGCTTTCAGGGCAAGATGTGCATCCATCCCGACCAGATCACGGTGGTAAACCGCGTCTTCACGCCGAGCGACGCCGAAATTGCCTTCGCCGAACGGGTCTGCGCAGCATTCGCGCGTGCCGAAGCGGAAGGCAGCGCCGCGATACAGCTTGACGGCAAGTTCATCGATTATCCGATCGTGTATCGCGCGCAGCGCGTCCTGCGGACGATGGCCGCCATACGCGCGCGGCAGACCGAGCAATGATGGCCGGACCGCATCCGGCCAGGTCCGCCGGGACAGGCAAGGTGGCAGGCTCAGGGGAGCGGGCTGTCGCCCGGGATCAGACATGACCGAAAGACCGGCTGGGCCGCTCGACGGCGTTAAGGTGCTCGACCTGTGTAGCTATCTCGCGGGACCGTACGGCTGCACGTTGCTGGCCGACTTCGGCGCCGATGTGATCAAGATCGAATCGCCGCAGGGCGACATGCTGCGACAGTTCCCGTCGAGCTTGGAAGGCGAGAGCCGCTTCTTCCTGGGCACCAACCGCGGGAAGCGCGCATTGGCGCTTGATCTGAAACAACCGGACGGGCTCTCCATCCTCCACCGTATGGTGGCGAGCGCTGATGTGCTGGTGGAAAATTTCCGCCCTTCGGTGCCGGCGCGACTTGGTATCGACTATCCGCGGCTGCGCGCGATCAATCCGCGGTTGATTTACGCCGGACTGACCGGCTACGGCGACGAAGGTCCGCTCAGCGACAAAGGCGGATTTGACCAGGTTCTGCAGTGCCTCAGTGGGATGGCGGTGTTCCAGGGCGGCGGCACCGACCGCGCGCAACTGGTGCTCGGCTCGGTGCTCGACTACTTTACCTCGGCCCTGCTCGCCTATGGTGTGACCGCCGCATTGTTCCAGCGTGGGCGTAGCGGGCGCGGGCAATATCTCAGCCTGTCGCTGTTGCGCAGCGCACTGACCATCCAGGCCGGCCGCTTCGTCTGGGCGGAGCACGAAGGCCGCGACGCGGTGCGCGATTCTGGCACCGGCGGACTGACCGGTATCCATCCGACCAAGCACGGTTCGCTCTACGTCTCGCTGCACTCCAATCATTTCTTTGCCGCACTGTGCAACCTGATCGGCCGCCCGGAACTGGCGAATGACCCACGTTGTGCGACGATGCGCAGCCGAGCAGAGCATGCTGCCGAGCTGCTGCCCGAATTGCGCGCGGAGCTGGCAGAACGCACGGCACTGGAATGGGAAGAGATGTTCGCAGACCAGGTGCCGTGCGCGGCGGTCCGGCCGATCGAGGACATGTTCGACCATCCGCAGGTCCTTGCCGAAAACCTGGTGACGGCGCTCGACCATCCCGTGGTCGGCCGTTATCGGACAATGACGAAACCGGTGAAGTTCTCAGAAACGCCCGGTCCGGCGCCAACCGCGTCGCCGACCTTCGGCCAGCACAGCGACGAAGTGCTGGCGGCGCATGGCTTCACGCCCGAGGAGATCAGAGCGTTCCGCGCGCGTGGCATCGTATGTTGAACCGCTGAGGGCGCCGAAAGCGTTCCTGGCTGGGCCAAACCAGCGCTGGTCGCTGGACTTCGCGTCGGACGTGCTTACCGACGAGGGGCCGCTCCGCATTCTCGTGGTGATTGACGACCTCGCGCTCGAGTGCCTGGCTGTGATGGCCAGTACCTCGCTGTCGGGTGTGCACACTTGGCGCATGCTGGAGCAGCACATCGCGCGACGCGGCGCATGTCCGCAGCCCTGCTTCGGGGACAGCGACGCGGAATTGACC
>JASHVB010000153.1 GCA_030039695.1 Acetobacteraceae bacterium | reverse complement strand
AATTGAAAGTCGATGATGAAATCGATATGAGTCTTGTCCCCGGCGGGCGTGAACGTCCACGCGTTGGTCAGATGCTCCAGCGGTCCGTCGATGGCATGAACTTTTACCTCTCGAGGTCGGTCCAGAGTGACCTGGCTTCTGAAGCTCTCCTGAAACGGACCGAAGCCAATGACGAGGTCAGCGACGACGTCATTTTGGCCCTCGCTGAGAATTCGTGCGCCGCTGCACCAAGGCACGAACGTGGGATAGTCTCGAATGTTGGCAACGACGTCGAACAGCTCGTCGGCACTGTAGGCGAGGGTGGCCTGCTCTTCGTGACGTGGCATATCTGTCCTCCCCATATACGTATATCGTCAGCACCCTCCCGGAGACGTCAAGCCTTGCTGCGTCTCCCCAGGCGGAAGACTGGACGCGGTGTGTCGGTGCCGGTTGATCGAAATGCGCAGATTCGTCTGGGCTAATTCCGATGGTGTTTGCAGTAGGACCACCTTTTCCGCAATCAGTAGACCCTTCTGGTGACCGGTCGCCTGTTCGCCCGCGGATCACCAAGTCGCCTCGTGCTTATGACCTGCCCGGTCTGAGGCACGGCCTGAAGGTGCTTGCGATGGCTCGGGCCGCACCGCATCACGCGCGTCTCAGAGTCTACTGAGTCAGGAAAAATTCACTGATTGGTCACCGATTCCGCTCATTTCAGTGAACCGATAGTATTGCGGCGGTACGCGGGTGCGAAATCCGCGCCATCCTTCTGTCGCCGTGTCGCTACGAGCCTATTGTCACCCCAACGAACGTCTCCTGTTGTCCGGATCGGGTAATCGTCTGGCACAGGTCTGCTCGTGCTTGGTTTGAGCCGACCCATTCCATCCCTGGTGAATGGTGCCGCAAGACTACCGGTGGAATGATTCAAGCTCACACAAAGTGGTGTGTTTCCGGCGATCTTTTGGAAACGCGGCGCCGCAATAAGTGGTCCCGTATCCCATTGAGGTCCTGGCGCAGCCTTGCAGCTGGGTGGACTCCGAGCGGCCACACTACCGTGTGGTGGAAACGCGGCGCGCGTGAGGTCGTGATCCTCTGAGTTACGCCCGGTTCCGGGGTCTGGAGGTGATCTCGGGGGTGGGTTGATGACGCCTCGCGTGTCCGATGTGTCGTGGTGGCAGCCGGTTCCTTTGAGAGATCTGGCATCGACGCTCGTATCCTGTTCATCGTCGACGGGCGCAGCGACCGGCGGCTGATCGGCGACGCGGACCTCTCGCGCACTGCCGGCTGAGCACAACCGACAACGATGACCGCGCAGTTCTGCATCCTTGAGGCGTCTTCGGCGATTGCTTTGAGCGAAACGCTACGTGTTTCGGACACCAGACGTTCAGTGCGACCGCGCCAACGACAGCAGCATGACACCCTGTCGTTGCTCTTCGTTAGCCCAGTGCGGCAGAGGGCCGAGTGCGCGCCTGCGGACCCACAAGTGATTTTACGGCAAATTAACGCATAGTCTCAATTTGCAAAGCAACGGTGGAGGTCTGCCTTCCGGGGGCCGATGCGTCTGCACTTACAGCGCTCCGAATCTTGCCCGCACGGTGATGGGCAACGAGTGGCATTGGGAGCATCTCGATCACCGGCAGAAACTCGCCGAAGCCGGCCAAGCCCCGCCGCAAGTCCTGGCCAATCATAACAAAAGCATCGACGATCCGGCGGTATCCGCTTAGAATTGCGGGAAGCTTCTGGAAATGTCGGAAGCACAAGTGTGCTGATGCGAAACAATAAACCTGAGGCGCCAAATTCTTGGATCGATCTGTCGCAACGGCGACCGTGTCTTCTCGGGTGGGGTGGACGATGATCGAAATAGAACATTTGACCAAGGCCTGCGGTCTGTCGGCCTTCCGCTACTGGACCTTCCCGTCCCCCCGCTTCGACGATGTTCCCGTCTCCGAGTTATCGGGAGAGGCTGAGCCGGCGTCCGATCCTGGCGCTCCGCCGCCGCCGCCCGCACCGCGCCCCTCGGGACCGGCTCGGGTCGAACCCAGGGTCGAGCCCAGGGTTGAGCCGGCCAGTCCAGTGCCACTCTCCGTCTTGGGAGAGGTCGCTGCGGTCCTCAACCCGGCGCCAGCCTCCGCCAAGTCTCCGCGCCCTGCCCGCGCGGCCCGCTCAGCATGGCGAGCGGCGACGTCGCCCCCTCCCCCGCGCTGAGAGTTCGCCGCCATCATGGCGCTCATTGTGATGAACTCTCCCAAGGGCGGCGTCGGCAAGACCACGTTGACAGCGCATATCGCCGCCATTCTGGCCGCCCGCGGCTATCCGGTGCTGGCGCTTGATCTCGATCCGCAGAACTCGCTCAGGCTGCATCTCGGCCTGTCGATCCGTGACGAGGTCGGGTATGCCAACGCGCTCGACCAACAGCCGCGCTGGCAAAGCTCGGTCGTCGAGACGCCGGCCGGTGTGCACCTGTTGCCATACGGCGTCAGCGAGCCGCGCCGCGTGCTGGACGTGGGCATGGCCGTGCTCAACAGGCCCGATCTGCTCGCCACGCCCGTGCGGGAAATGCTGGCGGACCCGGCGCTGTTCGTGATCGTCGATACCGCGCCCGGCTTCTCGCCGGCGCTCACCGCGCTCACACCGCTGGCTGATCTCATCGTCGTGGTGCTGCTCGCGGATGTCGCCAGTGCCGCATTGATCCCGCCGATCGTTTCGGGCCAGATCTATGGCCGCGGCACGATATCGGCCCGCTCGGTCGATCGCATGGTGGTCCTGATGAACCAGGTGGACCTCGATGCGCCGCTCAGCGCCGCGGTGCTGGACAGCGCGCGCAATGCGTTCGGCCCCCGGCTGCTCGGTGCTGTCTGCTGGGACAGCGCGTTGGCGGAGGCGCTCGTCCACCGGCGCCTGCTGACCAACGGCGCAGGCGGCGCGGCGGAGGATCTACAGCTTCTTGTCGATTCGCTCACCGCCCGCTTCGGGGAGACTGCCGCCGCAACGGCGCCGGAGGCGGACGCGTTCCCAGCGCTCAGGGAATGGGGCCTGCGTTGATGTTGAAGATCCTCACCGAGCCGCTGCCGCGTTGGGGCCGCCTGCTGCGGGCCGCCTCGCTGCTGCTCGCGCTGTTCGCCGCGGTGATGTTCGTGACCGTGCCGATGGATGCCGTCCATCAGGCGGTGCTGACCGTGATTGGCATCGTGGCGTTCGTGATTATCAACCGCTTCAAATCACGTCGTGCCGGACTTGTACTGGTGATCATCTCGATCCTGATCACCAGCCGGTATCTGTTCTGGCGTGTCTCCGACACGATGGTGTTCGACACCTTCGTGCGGGAGTTCCTCTGCATCGGGCTGATACTCGCCGAAACCTATGCAGGCGTGCTGCTGGTGCTCGCTTATGTCCAGACCACCTACCCGCTGAACCGCAAGCCGGTGCCGCTGCCCGCCGACCCGGCGGAGTGGCCAACGATCGACGTCTACATCCCGACCTACAACGAATCGCTGGATTTGGTCCGCTACACCGTGCTGGCGGCGCTCAACCTCGACTGGCCGCGCGATAAGATTAACGTCTGGATTCTCGACGACGGCCGACGCGATCAGTTCCGTGCCTTCGCCGCAGCATGCGGCTGCGGCTACATCATCCGACCGGACAACAAGGGCGCGAAGGCCGGCAACCTCAATCACGCCCTGCGTCACACGGATGGCGAGTTTATCGCCATCTTCGACTCTGATCACGCACCGACCCGCGCTTTCCTACAGATGACGGTCGGCTGGCTGCTGCGTGATTCGCGCATCGCGCTGGTGCAGACCCCGCACCATTTTTATTCACCTGATCCGTTCGAGCGGAACCTCGCTTACAAAATGCCGGTCCCGAACGAGGGGCTGCTGTTCTACGGCGTCATTCAGCCCGGCAACGATCTCTGGAACGCGGCGTTTTTTTGCGGCTCCGCCGCTGTCATGCGGCGCACGGCATTGGAGGACATCGGCGGCGTCCCGACAGAGACCGTCACCGAGGACTGCCACTGCTCCTTCCGTATGCAGCAGCGCGGTTGGCATACCGCCTACCTGCGCGTCCCGCTTATCGCGGGCCTCGCGACGGAACGGCTTGCGCTCCACATCGGACAGCGGCTGCGCTGGGGCCGCGGGATGATTCAGATCCTGCGTATGGAGAAGACGCCGTTCGCACGCGGTCTGAGGCCGATCCAGCGGCTGTGCTATTTTGCCTCCAGCTTCTCGTTCCTGTTCTCGCTGCCACGGCTGGTGTTCCTCACCTCGCCCCTGGCGTTCCTCTTTTTCGGGCAAAACATCATCGCCGCCTCACCGCTGGCGATTGTTGCTTACGCGGGATCGCACCTGTTCCACACCTTCGCCACCACGGCACGCATGAACGGCCCCCACCGTCATTCGTTCTGGAGCGAGATCTATGAGGCAGTGATGGCGGTCCCGTTGCTGCCGGTCGCCCTCCTGGCGCTGTGGAATCCGCGCAGGGGCCGATTCAACGTCACCAGCAAGGGCGGCACGCTGCAGCGCGGCTACCTCGACTTACGGGTCGTGGCGCCGAACATCGTGCTGCTGGTACTCCTGGTGGCCGGTTTCGTCCTCGGCCTGCACGGCATCTTCACCACCACGGGATTGGCGTTCCAGGCGTTTTTGTTGAACACGATCTGGTGCGGCATGTGCCTGATCCCTGTGTCCGCCTCGATCGCGGTCGGGGGTGAGCGCGAGCAGCTTCGCGTCTGGGCCCGGGCGCAGGCTAACGTTCCGACGGAACTGGTGTTGCCGAACGGTGCGCGGGTCGCGGCCTACAGCACGGACGTGTCGCTTTCTGGGGCACGGTTGCAGATCGAGCAGCCGCTGGGAATCGGTCCGGGCGAGTCGGTGATCGCGGCGTTTACGGTCTGCGACGAGGCCGTCGAGGTTCCGAGCACGGTGCTCAACTGGGAGGGCGACACGGCCTTCCTGCAGTTCCACTCCGCGAACCTCCAGGAGCTCTCGGCGATTACCCGGGTGTTCTTCGGCCGTCCGGACGCCTGGGTGCACTGGGACCATTGGCCCCGCGACCGGCCGCTCCGTTCCCTGGGCGAAGTCGTACTCTCAACCCTGATCGCCGTATTTCGTCGGCATCGCTTCACGATCAGCCGGCAGCCGCCCGCATCGGCGGCCCCCGCGCCTGGGCGGGTCTCGGACGTCGTTCGGCCCCGCCAAGAGCCGTCGAGGCTGGCTGCCAGCCGATCGGCGGCAATGCCAGCAGCATCTCCGCCGGCACCGGCGTCAGACATCGCCCGACCCCGCCAGGAGCGCGCGACCGCGGCCGCCTTCCGCTCGACTGCGATCGTGGCAGCCCTGCTGCTCGCTGCCGGCGCCATCGCCCGCGCCGCACCGCCTCATGCGATCAAACACGTACCGGTGCCGACGCTCGCGACACCAAGTCCTCCGGCTGCACCGGTTCCGCTCACCACGGCGCCGCCCGCTCCGGTCCCAGTCGCGCCAGCTCCGCCGATAAATCTCGCCATCCCAGGCACGTCGCCTCAGCCTCCTGCCGGCGCGGCGACGCCGGCCAACGCACCACCGGCAGAGGGCGTTCGGCAAGTGACGCGCACCTTGCGTGCGC
>JASHVB010000152.1 GCA_030039695.1 Acetobacteraceae bacterium | reverse complement strand
ACGGCCGGTGATTGATACCGTGTATCCACTCGACAAGTTCCGTGACGGCCTGGCGCGCCTGGAACGCCGCGACGTGTTTGGCAAGCTCCTCGTCGAGCTGTGAATGCGGCTGCTGTCCCGCTACGGCGATCGCGTTCTCGGGCGTATCGTTAAATGGCTGTTGGCTTTACTGCGTCGCAGCGACCCTGACCGAGCGTCTGACATGTGCGGCGCAATAGCGCGCACGGTCGGCCCGTGGGTGCCGGCGCACCGCATCGGCCAGGCCAATTTGCGCGCGGCGTATCCCGATAAGGATGCGGCGTGGATCGAGGCGACGCTGCGTGGTGCGTGGGAAAACCTGGGGCGTGTCGCCGGCGAATATGTGCATCTCGGGCGACTGTGGGACTTCGATCCTGACCGTCCCAATCAAGGCCGCATCATCACCGATGCCGAGGATACGTTTGTCGCGTTGCGTGACGACGGCCAACCGGCGCTGTGCTTTGCCGCGCATCTCGGCAATTGGGAACTGCCGGCATTGGCTGCGGCGGCGCATGGCCTGCCGTCCGCGGTCGTCTATCGCATGCCGAACAACAAAGCGGTGGCGAAGGAGATTATACGCATCCGGGCGCCGCTGATGGGCCGGCTGATTCGCACGCGTGCGCAGGCGGCCCTGGAGATGGCGGCGGCGCTGGAGAACGGCGAGCATCTTGGTATGCTGGTGGATCAGCATTTCTCACGCGGCGCGGACGTCGTATTCTTCGGCCGCCATTGCAAAGCCAATCCGACGATCGCGCGTCTGGCACGACAGTTTGACTGTCCTGTGATCGGCGTTCGCGTGATCCGACTGCCGGATCGACGGTTCCATATCACGGCCGACGGGCCGTTCACATTGCCGCGTGATACATCCGGACAGGTAGATGTCGCGGCGGCAACGCAAATGATAAATAGTGTGGTGGAAGGCTGGATCCGCGAGCACCCGGACCAATGGCTGTGGTTTCACCGGCGCTGGCGGTAGGGCGCTACCGGCCCCTCAACGCTTTGTCATCGCATCCGCGTGGTTCTGCCACAATTACGTCGACAGCGCCGGCTACGCAACGCAGCGCTCTCTCATTCAGGAGATCGCCCATGCGTTCCGCCCTTTTGTCTGCCGTTGCGCTTTCCACGCTGCTGGGGACACCCGCTTTTGCACAGGGCGTGCCACCAGGCACCAACCCGCTCACCGGTGCGCGCCCGGGCAACGATGTCGGCACCGGCATGTCCATGCCGATGGGGAATCGCGCAAGCAATATCGATCAGCGCGACACGCGCTCGGAGATCGCGCCCAATCTGCCGTCACCGCAGGTCGGGCCAGATGCCTCTGCTGCTGACTATCTGCGGGCGGCCGAGCTTGCGCTGCGGGAAGGCAAGACCGGTGAGTCGCAGCAAGCGCTCGAAATGGCGCAGACGCGACTGCTGGATCGTTCGGTGCCGCAGGGCCAGACCGGTAATTCCAGTGACAATCCGGCAGTGGCGCAGATTGACCAGGCGTTGCACGCGCTCGCTGCCGGTCGGCGGATGCAGGCGGTACAGCTGATCGACGCGGCGATTCCCCAAGTGGCGGCGATGCAGTGAGCGAATAGTCGCGGGGTCATCCGGCCGCCGCAATCTGCTGCGGCAGAATGCCGCGTCCTGCGCTCCGCGCACTGACAGCGGCTGTGTCTACGACTTTCCGGCGTAGCTCTTGGCCATGCCTTCTGCCGGCTCTGCCTGCGGACCGAACGGCATGATCGGGTAGCGCAGCCCGGCCTTCGACAAGCCTTGCAGGCCGGTGACCGCACGCCGCAGATCCTCCGGCGGACAGGCCATCAGCATTTCGTCATCCGCGACGCCGCCATAGCGCCGTTCGGCGTAACACGGAATAGAGAGGCTGACAGTGCGGGTTTTCAGCGCATGACCCCAACTGTCCGCGCACGCGCTTTCGCCAGTGATGCTGAAATCGTAGCGCTGATAGTTTTTCCATTGCAGTCCGTTGATGAACAGGATCATCTGCGCTGGATTGCCGTAAAAGAGACAGATATCCGGCGGGTCAAGCCGTGCCGTTCGCAGCGGCGAAACCACCATGCCCTGATACGTGCCGGGTGCGACACGCGACATGCCGGCCTGGTGTGCAGCGGCTGCTTCGCGGTTCTCGAACCAGACGCCGTCCATCTTACGGCCCGAGGTATAGATCTCGCCCGGTGCATCGAGGCCGATGACGCTGCTGCAGCTTGAGAATGCAGGAATGTTCTCGGTGGTGATGCCAAGGGTGAAGCCGGCCATGCGCGCCTGCGTCACCAGCTGGCAGGTGGAGAACGTGCGGCCCTTGGGCGGGCGACGCAGGCCAGCGACATTGGCCATTGCTTCAACATCGGCGAAGCCCTTCATGCCGATCGGCAATGTGCGCAGCCGCAGAAGCTGCGAAAGTTGGTCTGCCAGTTCGGCGATCGCCTTGGCATCCAGCGCCGGTACGGTGGCAGCTGCGGCGGCATCATTCATGGGTGTCACTCCTGCTTTTCCTGATCATCCGGGGCTGCGCATCGCTGAGGCGGGACAGGGCGATCAGGTGTCATCGCAAACGCGTGGCTCACGTTTTGTCGATCGTCAGTGCCAGCAGATCCCGCACCGCCTGGACCACAGTATCCGGCCGCTCGCGCGACAAGAAATGTCCGGCCACCGGAATCACGCGCCGTTCGTAATGGCCGGCGAAAAACCGGCCGTGATTGGCGGATCCGTCCACTGGACCGACGCCGTCGGCCTCGCCATGCAGCACGATTGTGGGAACGGAAATCTTCGGTGTGGCCGCGAGGCGGCGTTCCAGTTCTTCCACCGCCGGGTCGCCTGGGGCGTTGCCGTAACGGTGGCGATAGGACTGGATCGTCACGTCGACGAAATCCGGATTGTCGAAGCTTGCAGCCGTCGCATCGAACGTCGCGTCCTGGAACGCCCAGTTCGGCGACCAGAGTCGCCATAGCAGCCGGGCGATGTCGCGGCGGTTCTGCATGAGTCCGGCGCGGCCGCGCTCGGTGTGGAAATACCACTGATACCAAAAGCGATGTTCCTGCTCTGCCGATGCGGCTCTGCCGGACGCGGCAATGTTCTGGATCGCGTAGCCGTTGATCGTCACCAGCGCCCGGACCCGCTCCGGCCACAGCGCCGCGACGACGCATGCCGCACGTCCGCCCCAATCGTAACCGCCCAGTACCGCTTGGTGGATGCCGAGCGCGTCCATGAAATCTCGGACGTCGGCGCCCAAGATCGCCTGCTGGCCGGACCGAGGCGTTGCCGTGTCGAGGAACCGCGTCGGTCCATAACCACGCAACCAAGGTACCAGGACGCGGAAACCTTCTGCCGCCAACGTTGCCGCGGCATCATCGTAATCGTGCACGTCCGAAGGCCAGCCATGCAGCAGGATCACCGGCACGCCGTCCGCGGGTCCGCTCTCCAGGTAAGCGATTTGCAGTCGTGTCGTGCGGACCGTCTTCTGCATGTCAGTACGCAAGGAAGCCACCATCCACCGGCAGCGTCACGCCGGTGACATAGCGCGCCATGTCGGATGCGAGGAAAACAGCGGGGCCCGCGATGTCGGCAGGTTCGCCGATCCGGCCGAGCGGAATGCGGTTCTGGAAATTGCGCATATAGTCCGGGTTCTCCCGCGCCTGCGCGTTCAGCGGCGTTGCGATCATGCCGGGGCCGATCGCATTGACACGAATGCCGAGCGGCGACAGTTCAATTGCCAGCGCCTTGGTCAGCGCGCGGATGCCGCCCTTCGATGCGGTGTAGGCAGCGGAATTCGGCAACGCCACAAAAGACTGGATCGAGCCGATGTTGATGATGCACCCCTTGGTTTCCTTCAAATGTCCCAGGAACGCCGTCGTCACGTTGTATGGGCCATCGAGATTGACGGACAGCGTCGCATCCCAGTCCCGGCGCGCGGTTTCCGCATCCACCTTGCTACGGCGGATGACGCCGGCATTGTTCACCAGGATCGAGATTGGTCCTATCTGCCGGTGGATCGCTGAGGCGAGTCCGTCGCATACCTCGCGGTCCCGCACATCCACCGTGTAGCCCGTGGTGTGCCGGCCTATCGCGGTGGCGACACGTTGCGCGGCATGGCCCTTGAGGTCAGCCACAAGCACGCGCGCACCGGCATCCGCCATGCCGTAGGCGATGGCTTCACCGATGCCTGACCCGGCGCCAGTGATCAGCGCCAGCCTTCCGTCGAGCAATCCGGGCATCGGGCGCTTCCTTCGTCAGGCCGTTGCGTATTGCGGCAAGAGCGGCGCGCCGGCGTAATTCGTCGCCTGATCGGCGATGGCGAACGTGTCGAAATAGGATATGCGCGGCTCGCAGCCATAGCGGCTGCGAATGCCCTCCAGCCAGGGGCCGTTGTAGAATGCCTTCGCTGACCCGAGATCTTCCCAGATATAGGATCCGCCGGCAACACGGCCTTCCGAGTCGCAGATGAACTGTTTGCGGACGAAGCCGTGCACGCCGAGGAAGTCTGGCGCGATCTTCAGGAAATGCTCCCGGCAGGCCTCGCGGTCGATATGTGGCGGCAGATCGTAAAGCACGATAGCAGTGATCATCGACTGGCTCCCTCGGGTCAGGTGAAGAACCTGTTTTCTGGTCGCGGCAGGCCAAGGTTTTCGCGCAGCGTCTTGCCTTCATACGCCTTGCGGAATAAGCCGCGTCGCTGCAGTTCTGGCACGACGCGCTCAACAAAGTCATCCAGCCCGCCGGGTAGGTAGGGGAACATGATGTTGAACCCGTCGCAAGCGTTGGTGGTCAGCCACTCCTCCATCTGGTCGGCGATCATCGCCGGCGTTCCAAGCAGAGCAGGACCGGCATAACCGCCGAGGCGCTGCGCGAGTTGGCGGACAGTCAGGCTCTCTCGCTGCGCGAGAGCGATGGCCCGCGCGCGTCCGCTCTGGCTGGCGTTGGTCTCGGGGATGTCTGGAAGCGGGCGGTCGGGGTCGAACTTCGATGCGTCAGTGCCAAGCGCGATCGACAGCGACGCAATCGCGCTGTCGTAGTGCACCAGGCTGTCGAGCTGCGCGCGCTTCTCCTTGGCTTCGGCCAAAGAATCGCCGACCACCACGAAGGCTCCCGGCAGGATTTTCAGATGATCGGGGTTGCGGCCGAGCTTTGCCATGCGCCCCTTGATGTCGGCATAAAGCGCGCGACCACCTGCTAGATCGCCGGCACCGGCAAAGATGACTTCGGCGACTTCGGCCGCGAACTGCCGACCGGCCTCGGATGCGCCGGCTTGGACGATGACCGGCCAGCCCTGGATCGGCCGCGCAATGTTGAGCGGGCCGCGCACCGAGTAGTAGTCACCTTTGTGGTTCAGCACATGCAGGCG
>JASHVB010000003.1 GCA_030039695.1 Acetobacteraceae bacterium | reverse complement strand
GCCTTCCTTGCAGAACCCGTAGGACTCGAGCCCATAGATGACCGACGCCGAGAACCCATCGTAGATCTGCGCCACGTCCACGTCCTTCGGCGCTAATCCCGACCGCTCCCACGTCAGCTTCGCCGATGAACTGCCGCCCAGCATGTAGTCGGACAAACTTCCGATCCGCCCTGCCACTTCGAAATGCAGCCGCTGCCCGTACCCCGCAAGATACGCCGGGCGGGGCTTCAGGTCGCGCGCGCGATCGGCCGTCGTCAGCACGATCGCCACCGCACCCTGCACCGGGATGTCGCAATCGAATAAGCAAAACGGATACGCAACCATGCGCGACGCGAAATAGTCCTCGCGCGTCAGCGGCGTGCCATAGAAATACGCGTGCGGATTGTGCTGCGTGTGCTTGCGTTGCGTCACCGCCAAAGTCGCCATCTTGTCTCGGCTCTGTTGGTGCCGCTCCAGCCAGCGCGTATAGGCGACCGCCATGCCTTGGCCCGGGCCGCCGAAACCGTACGGCGCGGTGAATTGCGCCGCACCGCTTGCATATGTGCCCGGCAGATTCTGATAGGTCCCGCGTGGATTGTGCATTGCCCGCCACACCACGGCATAATGACAAACGCCCGCCAGCAGTGCGTTCACAGCCTGCTGCACTGCCCCGCCGATGTTCGTCGTGCCAACCTGAATGTGCCAGGTCAGGTTTGGCAGTTTCAGAATCGCCATCATGCAGTTCACCGACACAACGGAGATGCCGTCGATCTCGGCGTGACCCGTCGCCGGCAATTCCGGATAGGTCGCCAAGCCGTCGATGTCCTCCAAACGCAGCCCGGAATCCGCGACCGCCTCCTTCACTGCGGCCAGCGCGTGTGCAGCGAGCGGAATGTCTGCCGAACGCGTCACCTTCGAATATCCCACGCCGCTGACGGCGATCTTGCACCTGTTCTCCCACATGCCGCCTCTCCTCTAATCAGCAAGCCGGAACTGCGGCAGCGTGATGTCGTCGTTCAGCTTCTCGAAAATCACCTCGACACGGCGACCCACCTTGGCTTGCGTGTACCCGGCGCCGAGAAGATTGCCGGCTAGCAACGCGCCGGGTGCCCCATCCAGTTCAACGATGATGCTGGCATACGGGACGGCGGAGGCAAAGCGCTTGTCGCCGGTGTGGTACATGATGGTATAGGCATAGACTTTGCCGCCACCCTGCACCGGTTCGAATGTCAGATCGGTGCTGACACACTGCACGCAGGTTGGATAGGGCGGATGCTGGAAATGGCCACAGCTCCGGCAGCGTTGCAGCGCCAGTACGCCGCGTTTGGCTGCATCCCAGAATGGCTGTGTCCATTCGTTGGGAACAGGAATCGGGCGGGTTACCTTGCTCCAGTCGCTCATCTGCCCTGGCCTCGTTGCTGCGATACGTCCGGCAGCCTACGCGGCGCACGCACGGCGCGAAAGCCGGCTTGCCTGCCGCACGGTCAAGGCAACAAACTGCTCGCCACGACGGGCATTGCCCATGGACACGGGGAGAACATCCTATGGAACTCAGAGGCGCGGTTGCGCTGGTCACCGGCGGCAATGGCGGGCTCGGGCAGCGGATCTGCCACGCCCTGGCGCGAGAGGGCGCGCATGTCGCAGTCATGTACGCGCAAAGCCGCGACCAAGCGGAAGGTGTCGCTCGCACGCTGACCACGAGCTATCAGATCAACGCCGCCGCCTTCGCGTGCGACATCACCGATGCCGCCGCGGTGCAAAAACTGGTCGGCGACGTGACGAACCGTTTCGACCGCATCGACATTCTGGTGAATGACGCCGCCTACAATAAATCGATCGGATTCCAGGACCTCGACGGCCTCACGCAGGACGTATGGGACAAGATCATGGCGGTCAATCTGACCGGGCCGATGCGACTGATCAAAGCGGTCGCGCCGATCATGAAGGGGCAGGGCAGGGGGCGCATCGTCAACATCGCCTCGGTGGCAGGACTGGGGCCGAGCGGTTCGTCGATCGCCTATGCGGTGTCGAAAGCCGGACTGATCCATCTGACGCGCTGCATGGCTGTCGCGCTGGCGCCGGAGACTCTGGTGAACTGCGTCGCCCCCGGCCTGCTTGAGGGAACGCGAGCGACCGCCAATCTGCTGCCCGAGGTGGTCACGCGCAACGCCGCCGGTTCGCTGCTGAAAAGGCCTGCCGACAAGGACGATTGCGCGGAGATGGTGGTGACGATGTGCCGCACCGAGACTATGACCGGCCAGACTGTCGTCATCGATTCGGGCCGTACATTCCACTGACCGCTCGGTCGTGACCTGCGCGGTTTCTGCGACAGACGGTAGATTTTGATCGGCAGCGGCAGCGCGCGCAGCACAAGAATGGGCGGAATGTTCGCCAGCAACTCGTAGCTGAGGAATGCGACGTTGCTGCCGATCCCCATAATGGCAGCGCCCGCATCGGTCTGACAATGAACATGCCCGACACCAGGCGGCTCGCTGGCCAGCCGCACACGTTCTCGCTGCATGTCATCCCCGCAAGGCCAGGCGATGCCGGGTGGTGCGTGATGACGACCTCGTCTTGCGGCGGCCCGTTTCCGTCTGCGCGGCGCACGGGTTATGCGCCGGGTTGGTCGCCAGGCCAGTGCGCCTATTCAGCGTGGTTGCATCTTTGCGGCTGGCCCGCGGTCAGGCCGGGTTTCCGCCTGAGCGTTCTCGCGTTAGCATCGACCTCTGGTCAACAGAGGGGAGGGTGTCCATGCCGATCTATGAGCGAGGCCAGGTCCGTATTCACTACGAAGAGGCTGGCACCGGCTTTCCGCTGCTGTTGATCCCCGGCGGCGGTCTGAACTCGACCATCGAGTTCGTCACCAGCAGGGGACCGTTCAACGCGATCGACGAATTCAAAACCGAGTACCGCTGCATCGCCGCCGATCTGCGCAACGCCAATGGCGGCCGGTCGGAAGGCCCGGTCGAGATCGACCGTCCATGGGACGCCTACACCGACGACCAGCTGGGGCTGATGGACCATCTGGGCATCGATAAGTTCATGGTGATGGGCTTCTGCATCGGCGGTCCGTTCATATGGAACATGCTGAAGCGCGCGTCGCATCGTGTCGTCGCTGCTGTGCTCGCGCAGCCCAGCGGCTTTCGCAAGGAGCTGCCCAATTTGTTCTATGAGAACAACATCAAGGGCTGGGGGCCACCGCTGTGCGAACGCCGCTCTGATGTCACCATGGCGATGGTGGATGCGTTTCTGAAAAACATGTACGGCCGCAATCCGGATTTTGTGTTTACCGTGACGCGAGACTTCGTGCGCGACTGCCGCACGCCGATCCTGGTGCTGCCGGATGACGTGCCGGCGCATCCGTACGCGGTGGCGATGGAATCGGCAATGCTCGCACCAAATTCACAGGTCAGCCTGTACCCCTGGAAGGACGTGTCCGAACGGGTTCCTCTGGCTCTGCGCCACATCCGCATGTTCCTCCGAGCGCATCGGCCGTAATCATCCCACCATCGGGCCGGATGCCGCTCAGTGCTGCGTCCTTGCGCATTCGGACGCGGATTGCTGCGCAGTTGTAGTTGGTCAACCGCTTGGCGGAACGGAGATTCCCGCCAGACGTGGCAGGCGATTCGCCTTCGCGCTGGAAGGACACGATGGCCGACGCAAGCACGGCGGCGCGGAGCCTGAATATCCGCATGCCATATGTGATGTTGCCCAAATGGTGACGTCCCTCGCCAAGCACCCGGGTATCCCTGATGATTCCGCTGATGTTCAGCCCCTGCAGCGTCTCCGACAGGATCGGCTATTGCGTCCAGCGGATCTTCGACACGGCCAGCCAGATCGAGACGTGGCAGTCGTCTGACGCGTTGCTTGGCAAGATACGTATGTTCCACGTGCGCGGTCCG
>JASHVB010000151.1 GCA_030039695.1 Acetobacteraceae bacterium | reverse complement strand
CGCGTGGTTCGCCGGCTTCACGCCGGATCTGGTGACCGTGGCGTGGGTTGGCTTCGACAATCCAGCAACACTCGGCGACAACCAGACGGGCGCGGCCGTGGCGGGGCCGATCTGGCACGATTTCATGCACGCCGCACTGAAGAACCGGCCGGTGCTGAACTTCCCGCAACCACCGGGCGTTGTAATGGCGCAGTGGGCCAGTGGCCGTGGCATGGTGACTGATGCATTCAAGCCGAATCAGGTGCCGGGTGCGTCGGCACCGACCGACAATCCGGGTGGCGTCGCCGGCGAGGTCTCCGGCGCGATGGGGGTCTCTGCGCCGGGTACAGGCGCCAGCAGCATGGACACAAAGCTGGGTGGGCTGTATTGAGCCGCTCTTTTCCCCGGAGACCTGACCGATGTCAGCCGAGTCCGATGCTTTGAATGAACAAATTCAGCAGTCAGTGGCGCTGCTGAGGAGGCATCTTTGACTGGGATGTCGCGCAGGATCGCCTTGCTGAACTGAACCACCGCGCCGAGGATCCATCGCTGTGGAACGACGCCGTCGCAGCGCAAAAGCTCATGCGCGAGCGCACGCATCTGGCGACACAGATCGAGGCGGTGCGGAAGCTGGAATCCGATGTCGCCGACACGTTGGAACTGATCGGCCTGGCTGAGACCGACGGCGACCAGGCGATGGCCATGGAAGGGTTGGCCCAGTTACGCGCGCTGGCGGACGAAGCGAAGCAGCGCGAGATCGAAAGTTTGCTTTCCGGCGAAGCCGATCAAAACGACGCCTATATCGAGATCAACGCAGGCACTGGCGGCACCGAGGCGCAGGACTGGGCCGAGATGCTGGAGCGGATGTACACCCGTTGGGCCGAACAACACGGCTACAAGGTGGAGTGGCTGGAGGAGAGTGAGGGTGAACAGGCCGGCATCAAGTCGACAACCATGAAAGTGAGTGGGCCGAATGCGTATGGCTGGTTGAAGACGGAAGCAGGCGTGCACCGGCTGGTGCGAATCAGTCCGTTCGATTCAGCGGCACGGCGGCACACAAGTTTCGCCTCGGTGTGGGTGTATCCGGTGGTGGATGACACCATCGACATTCAGATCAACGACGCGGACCTGAAGGTCGATACCTACCGTGCGTCGGGCGCTGGCGGGCAGCACGTGAACAAGACAGAAAGCGCGATCCGCATCACGCACATGCCGACCGGGATTGTGGTGGCGTGCCAAACCGACCGCAGTCAGCATCGCAACCGCGCAACGGCGATGGCGATGCTGAAGGCGCGGCTTTACGAGGCGGAGCTGCAGAAACGCGAAGCGGTGGCGGCGGCGCAGGAGAACGCCAAGACGGATATCGGCTGGGGGCACCAGATCCGGAATTACGTGCTGGCGCCGTATCAGTTGGTGAAGGACCTGCGGACCGGAGTGGAGAGGGGCAATCCGGACGCGGTGCTGGACGGCGAACTGGATCAGTTCATGGCAGCGGCGCTGGCTGCGCGCGCAGGCGCGACACGGAGCGAGGCGAGCGCTCAGGCACAGTGAGCTGCAGTAAATCCTTGCCGCGTGACGCGGGAGAGGTCGAGGTGCGATCCGCCGAGAGTGAGGGTCCAACCACACCCGACATAGCCGCTCCGGGCATCCGATCCCGCGGAAGCGCGGCTGAGAGCCGGCGTTCCAAGTACCGTTAACCGCGACGCTACGCTCCGCGGGAAGGACCCCGTTTGGCGACTCAGTCCCGCGAGGCAAGAGAGGTGCTTTCGGTCGGACCCGCTGTATTCTGCGTGCCGCATCCGGCCGCTGCCATTGCAGGTATAGGCCGCCCTGCTTGGCACGGGATCACTCCGACGAATTGACACTGTCGCGCTCAGCGGGCGGCTCGCGTCGGCGGTTCAGCCTGACGCCTACAGCCGTTCTCCGAAACCTCATGAAATCTGACATGCGCCATCAGGCTGCCGATGGCAGATCAGGTTTTGGTTCCTGCTTCACGGAAGCTCGTTTCACGCGAGCCGTGCGGTTCGCGCCAGAGCGTGCCTCTGCACAGGCTGAGACCGCAGAACTTGCGGCCAAGCCAGCGAGGTTGCGTGCCACCGCGTCAGCGAGGCGCCCGGCCGGGTCGCTTCGTCGGGCGGCGGCGGATCGTCCTGGGGCCATACTGCGACGACGCGAAAGGCGATCGTTGCGCCTCCTCCCCTCCCGCCATCGCGAGGCCGCAAGGGGGCAATCTGCAGGATCGCGGTACGCTCGCGGCTCGCAACGACAGCTTGGATGCCTACTCCAGCTTCAGCGGGGCACCGTTCAGGTCTTCGGCCCGGTCGATCTTGATCAGCACCGCGAATCCCTTCTTCTCGGGATCACGATCCTTCTCAGGCTGCACCAGCCGCCGCCACACCTCGTCGTACTCCGGTCCCGACTTGTGAATCTTCGCAGTGCCATAGAACCGCGCGATGCCACCGACTGGCAGCAGGCCATCGGTGCGCAATTGCGGCTTGCGGAAATACACCGTCATCTTGCTGCCGTCGTGCAGATTACCGGTCGTGCTGCCCTTGCCGCGTTCCCACAGCGCAATGTGCTCGTCATCGAACACCATGGTGCTGCCGCGCGGCGTTACCTGAGCAAAGCCGTCCGGCAGGACGCTTGCCACCAGGCAGACATTATCCGGAAAGGCAGTGTTAATGTGCGGCTGTAGGGTCTTGGGAATGGTCGCCACGCCGGTGTCTCCTTGATTGATACGACGGGCATCATAAACGGCGCAGCGGTGCGCGCCTACGTCCCCGCCGCTGCGGATTTTTGCCCACATGGCCGCGCGACCTGGGTAGCATGCGTGCCAAATCGCGGGGAGCGCGTGGCGCCGTGAGTCCAAATTCGTTCGATTTCGTTGTCATCGGCAGCGGCCCGGCCGGCCGGCGCGCGGCGATCCAGGCGGCCAAGCTCGACCGCTCGGTCCTCGTGGTGGAGAAGGGCCGCCGCGTCGGCGGCGTATCGGTCCATACCGGCACCATCCCTTCGAAGACGCTGCGCGAGACCGTACTAAACCTGACCGGCTGGCGCGAGCGCGGCTTCTACGGTCGCGCCTACAGAGTGAAGAAGGACATCGAAGCCAAGGACCTGATGATGCGCCTGCATATCACCCTCGATCATGAGGTCGATGTGCTGGAGCACCAGTTCGCCCGCAACGCCGTGAATACGCTGAAGGGCACGGCACGGTTCGTCGATCCACACCGGATCGAGGTGGCACTGGAAAGCGGCGACACGCGCACAATTACCGGCGAACGTTTCCTGATCGCGGTCGGCACCCGCCCGTATCGTCCGGCCGACGTGCCGTTCAACAGCCGCAACATTCTGGACAGTGACGAAATCGTCGAGATCCCCCACCTGCCGCGCAGTCTGACAGTTGTCGGCGCAGGCGTTATCGGCGTGGAGTACGCGACGATCTTCAGCGCGCTGGATGTCAGCGTCGCACTGGTGGAATCGCGGCCGAACTTCCTCGACTTTATCGATCACGAGCTGATTGAGGACTTCACCCACCAGTTGCGCGACCGCGGCATGGCACTACGACTCGGATGCAAGGTCGCGCGCATCGAGTTCGATAATGACTGGCCGGTAACAGTGCTGGACAACGGGCGACGTATCCGTGCGGAAATGGTGCTGTACACCGCAGGCCGCGTCGGCGCCACGGATGCGCTCAACCTGGAAGCCTGCGGGCTGACGCCAGACAGCCGCGGTCGGCTGAAAGTCGACCCGATGACATTTCAGACCTCGGTGCCACACATTTATTGCGCGGGGGACGCGATCGGATTTCCCAGTTTGGCGTCAACGTCAATGGAGCAGGGACGGATTGCCGCATGTCATGCGTTTCATGTGCGCATGCCGCCGGCACCGGAGTTTTTTCCCTACGGCATCTACTCGGTGCCGGAGATCTCCACCGTCGGAATGAGTGAGCAGGAGGTTCGAGATCGGAGCATTCCATATGAATGTGGAGTCGCACGGTTCCGCGAGACCTCGCGCGGTCACATCATGGGGCTGAATGCCGGCATGATGAAAATGATCTTCGCGCTGGATACGAGACGACTGCTGGGCGTGCACATCGTGGGTGAAGGTGCGACCGAGTTGGTGCACATCGGCCAAGCAGTTCTGAATTTGCAGGGCACGCTGGATTATTTCATCGAGAATACGTTCAACTATCCGACGCTGGCAGAGGCTTACAAGATCGCGGCGCTGGACGCGTGGAACCGGATGCCGGCCGGCTAGGGGCGCGGCATCACGCTGGTTTTCAAGACAGGCAATCTCGGCCTCCCGCTCGGCGTCGGTCCTCGGCTTGCAATGCCGCTCCCATGCCGCCGACCTCATCGCGGCGAACGCGATGATCACGATAAAGAGGCCAGAGAAGGCACCGAGATTGGAGGATCATCCAATATGCCGTCCAACCGCCGAACATCACAGGCCGCAGCGAGCTCCAGACCACCGTCGTCATAACGTGGGGCGTCCCCCTCGCTTGGCGGGCCGGATCCGGCCCGTACAGCCTATCCAATGGGTCACCCAGAAAACCGGCGTCCGAAAGGACGACGATGCCGGTCGGTGGAACCCGAAAGCTCGGCCAGTCAAGTGCGGAGGACGTGGGGGCGGCCGGGGAGAAGGCGCTGTCGCGGGCGTCAGGCCCCGCCAATCGTGGTCGCGTCGACCCCCACGCCGCTGAGCCGGCCCTGCGGGACGACGTGGGTCTGCCTCGACAGTGCGAGCGTGGTGCGCTTCATCAGGCGGCGCTGGTTCGGATCGAACTGATCGCGCCGGTGCAGCAGGAATCCGTTGTCCCACATCACCACGTCGCCGACCTGCCAGTGGTGCCGGTAGACGAATTGCGGCTGCGTGCAGAACGCCGTCAGTTCATTGAGCACGGTCTCACCCTCTTTTGTCGGCATCCCCAGGATGCTCACTGTCGTGGTCGGATCGAAGTAGAGGCTGGGCCGTCCGGTCATTGGATTGCGTTGCACCAGGTCGTGGATCACGTCTGGTGTCTTCGCGCGCATCTCGGCGGTGATCGCCCGGTCTTCCGCCCCGTACCCGGCGAGCCGCTTGCCGTAGCTAAAGATCCCCTTACGCCCCTCGATGAACGACCGGAGCCGCGGGGGAAGCGCCTGGTACGCCCACTCGAGGTTGGCCCAGAGCGTGTCGCCGCCGGCGGGCGGGATCTCCACCGCATAGAGGAGGCAGCCGGTTGCTGGCTGTGCCACGTAAGATTGGTCGGAGTGCCATTGCAGCTCGCCGTCGCCCAGACCGCCGATGGCTCGTCCGGCGCTGTTGCGGAGATTGGAGATTACACCGATAGCGGGCACCATAGGCGAAGCCCAATCAGTGCGGACCACCCGCTCAAGCTCCCCAAAGTTGCTGCTGAATGCGCATAGTTCCGCTTCGGAGAGGGCCTGGCGCCGGAATACCAGAACACCCCGATCGGCCCAGTGGGACGTAATGGTCTCCACAGTATACTGCGGTGGACGTTCCCAGAGCGAAATTCCGGTTATTTCCAGTGCAAAGCCATCCCGCATGTCGCGTGTACCGATGCTCATGGATCCTCCATTGTCGTTCCCGGATTGCCGCGATGCTGGCACCTGACCGGCACATGGGGAAAATCGCTGGTTGCTGTGGCACACATTCATCCACTCCAATAGCGTGGCATAGTGGAACGAATCTGCGCTGCGTCGACCCGAACCTGTTCATCGTGTCAGGCGAACGCCAATTGTGAGACTGCGGTCCAGCTCACTGCTGTTCTGCCATACCAGTGTGCGACTGGGTCGGTCTCGCTCTCGAATCAACACCACGGTGACGCCAGATATCATCCCCGCTCTTGTTGGCAGTGCACCGGGATCGCCGACCTCGGCGTTGCCCGCTCACCGGCACACGAATTAAATTTGGCGTTTATACGCCACCGCGCTCACCCGCGAGAAGTGAAGGCACTGCCTGAGAAACCAAACCCATCGATTATGCGGCCCAAAGCCGCTGCTCTGAACTTGCCACCCTTTTCAGGCGGCATGCGCCGGCACAATGACGACCTGTCATCGCATGGCTTCACGCTGCGGGCTCATCGCCGCACGTAGATGTGGATGTCTCGACTACCTGGCCCTATCCTGTTCCCAGCGAAGCGCCACCTGCGTGCGACAATGCCAGCGTAGCCGTACGGTCGCTTCCAGGACATCGGCGACGCACCAATATGGAATTTCGTATCGCCTTTATGGGGTTATGCCATCGTTCATTCCGGTCCCACATGTCCGGTGCAGCGATGCCAAATTTATGTCTGGCCTAGCAGGGGTAGGAGGATGTAACCGCCGACGTGCAAGCTGCCGCAGTCACCGACGCGCAGCTTAACATGGCATTGGCTGCCGTTTCGCGGATCGGTGATATGACCAGGCCAGGAACCGTCCTGCCGCGGCCACACCTGTCTCATGATCGTCAAGCCGCACTCTGATCGTCCTGCGCTGTCCTTGGGAATCGGCTCTCCTGACGCACGGGGATCCCGACAATGGTGCCACACCGGACGTCGCCGCACCAGAAGATCTCGATAATTCCGCCGCCTCGTGTCCGCCAGAGGCCGAGCGGAGACTCGTTCTTCTGCCTGTCTCGTGCGGCCACCCAAAGCTGGCCAAAACACCAACCAGGACCAAGAAGACAACGAGGCAGCCGAGGCGGCCACGGCTCACTGCCTGAGCAGCACCGCCGCGAGCTATGCCGCTTAAAGCGTTGGCAGGCCGATCGAGAGGCATGGGGGTTACCTTCGACGTTGGATGCGCATGATCTTGGCGCGTGAAGGCCTGCGCGACGCTTGTTGATCGGCGCGAACGTAAACCAAGCAGCTTTCCGTACCACGCCTTGCACTACGGCAGCGATCGCCAAGACGGTTTCGCGGCGGCCGACCCGTGAGATACGGCCGATCCGGCGTTTATTGGGTGTTCGTGGCATTCTGTATACGGAACCGTAACTTCTGGCTGGGACGTCCCCTTCACATCTGATCGACCGACGACGATCGACCAGGCACCTAGAAGCGCGTGCCGAAACGTGCCAATCGCATCGACGTCAGGTAACGACTACAGACGGAGCTTGCGATATGAAACAACAAATACTGGCTGGCGTTGCCACGATGGCGTTCGCATTGTCGACAGCGGCAGCTGTCGCGGGGACACCGACCGACCCCACCTGTGCCATCGACGGCGTCAACCCTTCATCCCAGTCGAATCCGGAGCAGCTCTTGCACGAGCCTGGTTACAACGTCGGCACCGGAGCCGCGTGCGTTATCGATGGGTCGAGTCCGTCATACCAGCGAGACCAGCGGAAGCTGCAGCATGAGCCTGGCTACAGCGTTGGCGCTGGCGCTGCACAGGTGAGTGGCGACTGATCAGTGCTAAACCACATTGCCCGGTCGGCTCACACACACGACGGCTTGGGGTCCCGTGCTCGGTAACCGCCAATTGTGAGACTGTGGTCCCGCTGTCCTCTATTCTGCCATGCCAATTTGCCACTGGGTCGGCCGCATTCGCGCATCAACACACCAGCGACACCGGATATACGCCCCGCGCTGCGAGAGTTTGATCCATCACGCGTGAGCCGTTTGCGGACGGCAGTGATGCGCCATTGATGCGGGGAATTCCGGGTGCGAAGTCCCTCAATCCGCCTTGGCTAGGATCAGCGGACAGTAGCTCGCCGAAATGTAGCAACGGTTGCCTCGGAGCCGTGGGGACCTTCTCGAAATCCTCGGCTCTCGCGGCTCTCGCCGTAGGTCTCGGGAACCTCGGCGCGGTCGTTGATCGCCTTGGCGAAGGTATCGCTGGCACGCGGTACATTCGGCGTGGGCCGACAGCCTCCAGGCCACGAGCGAGTGTCAATCGGTCGAATGGCACGACGTTCGCCGTGAAATCCTCCATTGGTTGGGTTTCCGAAGTCCGCGATGCCTTTCCCGGCAAAACGCAGCTGCACCGGTTTCCTTGCCCCGTAGGTCGGCCGATGCTTAATCCGACCGTATCGCACCACTCCAGGCATCGACCGCGCCATGACCGACAATAGCTTTCAGTCCCTGATCCTCCGCCTGCAGCAGTTCTGGAGCGGCCAGGGCTGCGTGCTGCTGCAGCCGTACGACGTGGAAATGGGCGCTGGCACGTTCCATCCCGCCACCACGCTGCGCGCGCTCGGGCCGAAGCCGTGGCGCGCCGCCTACGTGCAGCCGAGCCGCCGGCCCACCGACGGCCGATATGGGGAGAACCCCAACCGGCTGCAGCACTATTATCAGTACCAGGTCATCATGAAGCCCAGCCCCGACGACGCGCAGGACCTGCTGCTGGCGAGCTATCGCGTACTCGGCCTTGATCCGCTGC
>JASHVB010000150.1 GCA_030039695.1 Acetobacteraceae bacterium | reverse complement strand
GCTGCGCTGCGTCGAGATCGTCACCGGCCGCGGCAGCCGCGGCGAGGGAGGCGTAATCCGCCGCGAGTTCCGCGAGTGGCTGAACCGGCCGGATCTCCGGTCGCTGGTCCTGGCAGCGGTGCATCCGCATCCTGCCAATCCGGGCGCGGTGAACGTGCTGCTGCGGAGGCCAAAACCTCGCCCGCAAAGCGGAACAGGTCGAGGTGCGGAGCACCGAGGGTGAGGGTGGTTCGGTTCTGCAAGGCCGGCCATGACACAGAGGAGCCGCAGTGAGATTGGTAGGCCGGCGATGCGCCGCCAGCCACGCGGTGGTTGGACATGTCAAGGCGCATTGCAGGGCGCGAGGAACTCCTGCTGTGAGCACATAGTCAGCGCACGGCAATACCAGCATTCCCCACACCGGCAGTACAATAGGCCTAAGATGCAATGTGCGGAGCGCGACGACGTGAAGCGCGCGATCAGCGCGCGGCACCTTCACCCGGCGAGCTCGCGCTCGGCGTCCTCGCCGACACGCGATGCGGGAGAGATTGTTTGCGGCGGCTCTCCGTCCGCAACTGACCGCACGCCGCCAGAATGTCGCGTCCGCGCGGCCAGCGCACCGGCGCGGCGAAGCCCGCGTCGTTGACAATGCAGGCAAAGCGTTCGATCGCTGCATGCGTGCTGGTCTGGAATCCACTACCAGGCCAAGGATTGAACGGAATCAGGTTCACCTTGGCGGGCATGCCGGCGATCAGCCGCACCAATTCGCGAGCGTCCGCCTCGCTGTCGTTCACCCCGCGCAGCATAACGTACTCGAAGGTGATGCGCCGCGCGTTAGAGGCGCCGGGATAGCGACGGCACGCAGCTATCAGTTCGGCGACCGGATACTTGCGGTTCAGCGGCACCAACTCGTTGCGCAACTCGTCACGCACCGCGTGCAGCGACACCGCGAGGTTCACGCCGAGCTCCGCGCCGGCGCGGTCCATCATCGGCACGACGCCGGACGTGGACAGCGTGATGCGCCGGCGCGATAGGCCAATGCCTTCGTTGTCCATCACGATGGTCATTGCCTTGGCGACGTTAGCGTAATTGTACAGCGGCTCGCCCATGCCCATCAGTACGATGGTGGACAGCAAGCGCGGCGTTTCGCCCTTTGGCGAAGGCCATTCGCCGTACGCGTCGCGCGCCGCCATGAATTGGCCAACGATCTCTGCCGCGCCAAGGTTGCGCACCAGAGTCTGCGTGCCGGTGTGGCAGAAGCGACAGGATAAGGTGCAGCCGACCTGCGAGGACAGGCACACGGCGCCGCGGTCTTCCTCGGGGTCGGGGATGTAAACCGTCTCCGCCTCCTGACCATCGCGGAACCGGCACAGAAACTTGCGGGTGTCGTCCTCGCTAGTCTGCGTCGTGACGATGGTCGGGCGGCCGATGATGAAGCGTTCGCCCAGCTTCGCCTGCAGGGACTTCGCGATCGTCGACATGCGCGCAAAGTCGGTGACTCCCTGGTGATAAATCCAGTGCCAGAGCTGCTTGGAGCGGAACGACGCTTCGCCGATCGCGGCGAGTTCCGCGGTCAGCTCCTCACGCGACAGGCCGACAAGATCGCGTCTGCCGTCCGGCAGCAGCAGCGGCGGCGGGGCGAACAGGGCGGACTTTGCGAGAATGCGCGCCCGCTCCGCCTCGGTGAGGTCGGGCGCGATCACTTGCGGGGTGGACATGCCTTAACGACAGCGGCGTAGGCCGCGCTGAAGCCTTTCAGACTGAACGTGTCGGTCACCTGGTGGCCATGCGGCCCGGGCGAGCGAGCGATGGCACGGTCGCCACGCTGAAATGCCACGACCGCGGCCTTGCCGTCCCGCGCAAAGGCGTTGCGCTGGGCCGTGTAGAAATCGAGTCCGGTCTGGTCCACCTGCACTGTCACCGCGGCCTTGGGCGCGTAGTCGAAGCCAGCCTCGATCGCAACGCCGTCGCGTTGGTCCGGGCGCTGGGTCACCGTTAGCACGACTTGACCGCGGCCTGGCAGCGACGGCGTGGACATTTGCGGGCGGGTGAAGGCGTAGCAGACCGTGTGGCCGGCTTGCTCATAGGTCGCGGCGATCCAGTCACCGAATGTGCCAATCGCCTTGGGTCCCCGGGCAGCCGAGTGCGCCGGCGGCTTGTGGGGAGGTTCGGCGGCAACTGCGGACAGACACAGGCCGAGGGCGACGGCAGTCAGGCAGGCGATTCGGGTGCGCATGGCAGAACAGATACGGCGAGCGTGATGGGCGGACAACTCCCATGTACGGAAGAATCAGGCGCGGGTTGCACGGCCCTTCCCGCGCGCGGCGCTATGCGTGCCATCGACCGCACTCAGCACAATCGGCATCTCACGCCTGTCGCGTCGGGCGACGCGAGAGGCTCGTGGCGGGTCGCAGCCGCACGCCGGCGGGGTCTAGACACGGTGTGGACGAAATCGGCGGGGTTCGCTCTCCTGATTTCCAAGACTGAGAACAACGGCACACAACGGAGCCATCGTGGCCGTCATGTCGCAATGTGTATTCGGCGCGAGAACCGGTCGTTTTGATTGTTGTCAGACCGCTCGCTGCGGCGAGGCCAACCGGGAAAGTCCCTCCGCAGTCCTCGGTGTTGGAATCACTTAGAAACAGAACGCTCGCACATTACAAGAGGAGCCTCGGCGAATACGGTTACCATGCGGGGCTCAGATCACTCCATCCAATCTGGGATGTTCCGCCGGAACCGCGGCGGCCCGTGCCGTGCGGGCGTGGCCGGCTGCCGCAGCAACGAGGCGTTGCTGCCTACCGGCCGCTCAGCAAAGCGGCCGTGCTGCAGCAATCGGTCGTACAGCACCAGTGCGCCGGCAACCGAGACGTTCAGCGCGAACCGTGTTGGAATCCGTACCACATGCCGGCAGCGCGCCAGCAGCCCTGGCGACAGCCCGGCCCGCTCCGGCCCGAGCACGTACGCGGCGTTTAGCGGGTGGCGAAAGGATGGCAGGTCGGTCGCGTTCTCCAGCAGCTCGACCCCTACCAAGACGCAGCGCTGTGGCAGCACGAGAGAGCCCAGATCCGGGAAGCGCCAGAGCGGCACGTGCGACGGCGTATCGGCGGTGTCTGCCCACCGGCCGGCACGCGCGTCCCAGCCGCTGCCGATTGTGAAGCAAAACGCCGCGCCAAACGCGTGCGCTGTGCGCAGCAGTGCACCGATATTGGCGGATTTCGACACACCCTCGACGCCGATACCGAAATAGCCGCGGAAACGAGGCTCGGTCATTCCGGCGGGTCTATGCGTCGGCTGCGATCAAGGCAATGCGCTGGGCCAATGCGCGCCGCGCCGTAGCCGCATCACGCGTCAGCGCCAACAGCGCCGGGAGCTGGGCCGGATGCGCGAGGATCGACCTCAGCACGGCGAAGAGGCCGATAGCGCCCCGTTGGTTTAGTGCCACGAGCGCTGCCGGCGGCAGCGCACGCTCGGCTGGGTCGCAGATAACCCGCAAAGCCGCGAACGGCATGCCGCGCTGGGTCGCAAGCGTCGCGACCACGCCGCTTTCCAGGTCCAGCGCGGCGGCGCCGGTTTCGTCACGCAGTCGCTGCTTCGATAGGACATTCGCGGCGATCGATTCAGCGCCGAGAATGCGATGCTGTGTCATACCGCCGAGCATCTGTCCGAGCCCGGGATCAGCCCTGAGCGCACACCGGCCGATGAGGACCACCTCGGGCACGATCACGTCACCGGGACGCAATGCGGGGTCGAGTCCCCCTGCAAGGCCGAGCGAGATCAGCGCCGGCGCGGCTTCTGCCACTGCACGACGGCTCGCGGCCACCGCCCCAGTCGCCGTTCCGCCACCGATATAGACCGATCCGCCCAGCCGCCGCGCGAGCCGGGCCTCGGCCTGCAGCCCGACGATGATGGCCGCGCCGTGCAGCCGCGCCTGGTTGGACGGCGCGTTCGAGGTGCTCACGCCGGAAGTTCATAGCCGATGGCAGATTCGATCTCGATGGTTCGCCGCACAGCCGGTCGCGCCATCATGCGTTCATAGTGCGCGTGGAGCGCCGGGAACGTATCGGGCGATGGATGTGAGGCATTGGCGAAGCGCCAGTAGAGGCGAAACAAATGGATATCCACGATCGAGTACCCGCCCAGCGCCCACGGGCGGTCCCCCATCCGGTGCTCGGCGGTGCGAAACGCCTCGATCGAGCGTTCCATACCGCGCCGCCGTGCGGGATGGATCGTCGAAGCGATAAACGACATCCACGAGATGGCCTGCGCTTCTGTTTCGGCGCCGCTGAACGGCCAGAGCCTCGCGTCCGGATTGGTTCGGGCGAGATAGAACAGGATACCAGCGACTTCGGTGAGCGGGCGGTTGTCGATCAACAGGGTCGGCACCTTGCCTTCCGGATTGATTGAGAGATAGGCCGGGTCGCGGTTCTCCTTGCGCGAGAGGGAGATTGGACGGGGTTCGAACGTCGCACCCACTTCGTGCAGCGCAATATGCGGCGCCATCGAGCTCGCCCCTGGGGCGAAGAAGAGCGTCAACATGGTGGGGAGCCTTTTGCAGCGTGACGAGAGATCCAGGGTCTCCGCCTCTGGTTGAGGGAGCGGTCAAGACATATAGCATCAACCACTCCCGCAACCCCCCTGAGAAGAGGGAGAATATCTGATCCGAGACCGTATTAGTATTGTTATGCATTGGCCGATTCGGTTCAGTGTGAACCTATTTGGACCACCGTTTACGCATTGACACAGGAGGGCACGATAGATTTCTGGTTCGGATCAACAATAATCGGCAGCGACGAGACCGTCGGCGTGATGCCGGCGTCCATGCTGGCCGGAGGCGCTGTCGGCCCTGCCGTATGTTCGATATTTGGCGAGGCAGTCGAGCGCCGCGGAACCAAGCTTGTCGGCGCGTCGCTTAAGGTCGGGGTCCGGTGCACGTACTAAGTCGTCCACTTCGTCGTAACGGCGTGCGCATTGCTCACGCTCTCCTAGGGCATGGCGATGCTGCTCTCGTTCACCCCTACGACTACACCGTCGCCAGCTATCCAACGCGGCGGCGTGCCTCCGGCTTGGCGCTCACCGATGGCGTGGGGCGTCTCGGCGCGGTTTCAGGCCCGGTGGTTGGCGGCCCAGTATTCGCGGCCGCCAGTGGCATCGGGCTCGCCAGGTGGTTCGCATGCATCAGGATCCCGGTGGGCTGAGGCCCGGCGTGACGGTCGCCCGGTCGGCATGAAACAGCGTCGCGCGATCCTCGGGGACCGCCTTTTCAGGGCCCGGCCCCCGACGGCGGTGGCCCGCCGGCGCGGTTTGCGGCAGAATACGCACGGAGCCGCATGAAGAGGTGTCGCGATGACCGATGCGAAACCCGTTCTGGCCGTGACGATGGGCGATCCCGCCGGCATCGGCCCGGAGATTGCCGTCCGAGCGCTGCTGTCGCCCGAGGTGCGCGCCGCTTCACGCAGCTTCATCATTGCCGACGCGCGGGTGCTGGAACAGGCGCTGCGCTTCTGTGGGCTGTCGGCGCCGCTGAACCGCGTCGCGGGACCGGAGGGACTGGCCGACCGCGACGGCACGATCGACGTGCTGCATCTCGATTGCGCGGATCCCGCGGCGTTGCGCATGGGCGAGGTGCAGGAGCTGGGTGGTGAGGCCGCGTATGCCTCAATCCGGGCCGCGATCGACCTGGCAATGGCGGGGCGCATTGACGGCATCGCCACCACGCCGATCAACAAGGAATCGCTCAAGGCGGCGAAAATTCCGTTCATCGGCCACACCGAGATGTTCGCAGAACACACGGGCGCGCGCGAAGAGATGACGATGTTCACGATCTCCGGGCTTAAGATCTTCTTCCTGACGCGGCACGTATCACTGCTGCAGGCGTGCGGGCAGATCACCATGGACCGCGTCGCAAAGGGCATCGACAAGAGCGTGAAGGCGTTGCGCCAACTTGGCATCGCACGACCGCATCTAGCGGTGGCGGCGCTCAACCCGCATGGCGGCGAGGACGGCTTGTTCGGCCGCGAGGAGATCGAGTCGATCAAGCCGGCGATCGCCGCCGCACGCGCGCAGGGCATGCAGGTCAGCGGTCCGGTGCCAGCGGACAGCGTATTCCATATGGCACGGATCGGCCGCTACGACGCGGTATTGTCGCTCTATCACGATCAGGGCCACATTGCGGCGAAGATGATGGATTTCGAAAAGACCGTGAGCGTGACGCTGGGATTGCCGATCCTGCGCACCAGCGTGGATCACGGCACGGCGTTCGATATCGCGGGCACCGGCAAGGCGAGTGCGGTCAGCATGATCGAGGCGATCAAGGTCGCGGCAGAATACGCCGTCCGCGGCGTGAAGCTCGGCGACGCCGTCGCAGCGGCGGCAGAGTAGACTGCCCACCGCCGCCGGCTGGGAGGTCGTTTATGCCGCCTTGCTCCACAATGTATCGGCTGCAAGGCCCATCTCATGCCGTAACAGCCAAGCCTTGCGCGAGAGGCCGCCGCCATAGCCGGTGAGACTGCCATTCGCGCCGATGACCCGGTGGCAGGGGAGTACCAGCGCGATCGGGTTGGCGCCGTTGGCAAGTCCGACCGCGCGACTGGCGGTTGGCGCACCAATTGCCGCGGCGAGACGGCCATATGACATGGTCGAGCCGACGGGAATACCGCGCAGCGCACTCCACACCCGGCGCTGAAAGGCCGAGCCGCCAGTGTGGACCGGAATGGCGTCCAGCGCGGCCAGATCCCCGCCAAAATAGCCAGCGATTCGCTCCGCCAGGCCGGCGCCACGGCCGGGCACCAGCTCGCACGGACCGTGGTAGCGCTGCAGCAGGCGCAGCGCGCGGTCTTCGAAATCCTCGAAGTCGAGCGCGTGCAGCACCTTGCCGTCAGAGACCAGGAGAATTGTGCCGATCGGCGAAGGGACGCGTTCGCTGAACAGTTGCATAGGGCTTATCTCCGTCGGATGATGGTGAACACGGTGCGGCCGAGTGAGACGCCCAAAGATGCAGGGCGGCGTAGGCGCGCCACGGGCGCCAGGCATCCGCGTACGCCAATAGTTGTCCCGAGGTCGGGCGACCATCCGTCGTCGCCATCGCGCGCATCAGGCCGATGTCGGCGGCGGGGAATGCGTCCGGCTCGCGCAACGCACGCATGGCAATGTATTGCGCGGTCCATTCGCCGATGCCCGGCAGGGCGCGGAGACGTCGGATCGCCTCGTCGAGGCCGCGTCCGGGCTCGAACATGGTGCCGTCGGCTGCGGCGGTCTGAGCGAGGCCGGTGATGGCGGCGGCCCGTGCGCGCGGCATCCCGAGCGCGAGACCAAGGTCGTCCACGCGCGCGATGACTTCCGGCAACGGAAATACATGCGTCACGGCGGCCAGCGCCGGATCATCGGCCGGCGGCAGCGCGCCACCACACAATACGACCAGCTTGCCAGCAAGCGCCGTGGCAGCGCTGACCGTGATCTGCTGACCTAGTATGCCGCGCACGGCCAATTCAAATCCGTCCCACGCGCCGGGCACGCGCAGACCGGGGCGGGCCGCGACAAGCGGAGCCATGACGGGATCCTCGGCGAGCTGTGCACCGATCACTGCAGGGTCGGCGCCAAGGTCGAACATGCGCCGGATGCGCGCGACGATCGCGGGCAACGCCGTGACGAGGGGAAAGCGGATCGTGGCGACGAGTGCGTTCTGACGCTCGGCCATCCGCAGCGCGATCGTGCCCTGTGCGCCATTCAGCTGGATGCTGCGCGCGTAGCAGTCAGGTTGCACCGACTCGACGCCGCGGATCGCCCGCGCGCCGAGGAATCCGATGATACCGGACCAGTCGTAGGGCGGCTTGAACGGCAGGGTCAACGTGATCGCGGAGGCCGGCGGGTCGGCGCCTTGCACACGCCGCATGCTTCGCGGCGGGCGGCCGTACAGCGCGTGGAAGGTATCGTTGAACCGGCGCAGACTGCCGAAGCCGGCGGCGAGCGCGACCTGCGCCATCGGCATCGTCGTGTCGGTGATAAGCTGCTTGGCGAACAACACACGCCGTGTCTGTGCCACCGCGTTCGGCGATGCACCGATATGCTGGGCGAACAAGCGCCGGAGTTGGCGCTCGCCGATCCCGAGCCGACCGGCGAGATGGTCAACGCTCGCGTCACTCAAAGCGCCGGCAGCGATCAGCGACATTGCGCGCGACACGGTTGCGGCGGTGCCGTGCCAGGCCGCGAGGTCGGGCGAGGTCTCCGGCCGGCAGCGCAGGCAGGGGCGGAATCCGGCGGCCTGGGCTGCGGCCGCCGTCGGCACAAAGGTGATGTGCTCCAGCTTCGGCGTGTGCGCGGGGCAGATCGGGCGGCAGTAGATGCCGGTCGTGTGCACGGCGACAAAGAAAACGCCGTCGAAGCGGGCGTCGCGGGTGATCAGGGCCCGGTAGCAGGATTCGCGATCGAGATGCATGCGCGGATCATGCACCGGGTCGCGGCGGAATTCTCGCCAGATTCGGACGTGGAGGGATCAGCGTCCCTTGAACCGCGGCGTGCGCTTTTCCGCGAAGGCGGCGACGGCTTCACGATGGTCGTCGGTCTGCCCGCAGCGGGCCTGATGGATGCCTTCCATTTCCAGCACGACGTTGAACGGTTCCGTCTCCGCGGCGTGCAGGTTGCGTTTCATGTAGCCGAGCGCAACGCGCGGGCCGGCGGCGATGCGTCGGGCCAGCGCCATTGTTTCGTCGCGCAACGATGCGTCGTCCACCACGCGGTTCACCATGCCAAGTGCGAGCGCCTGGTCCGCGTCGATGACATCGGCGAGGAAATACAGCTCACGCGCCTTCGCCGTGCCGACCAGACGGGTCAGCAGCCACGAGCCGCCGAAATCGCCTGAGTAGCCGACATTCGCAAAGCCGGTGGTGAAACGCGCGGAGCGTCCTGCAATGCGCAGGTCGCACGCGAGCGCGAGGCCGAGGCCAGCCCCCGCCGTCGGGCCGTTGATCATACCGATAATCACTTTGGGTAATGTCCGCATCAACTGCGGTATCACGTGCATTGTCCGGTAGCTTTCCAGACGCTGTTCGAACGTCTGGTCCATGCGGTTCGGCATATTCTTCACGTCGCCACCGGCGGTGAAGCCGCGGCCGGCTCCGGTAATGATGATCGCGCCGACGGCATTGTCGGATGCAAGCCGCCACAGTGCGTCGCGCAGAGCGGAGAGCATGGCCGGCGAGAGTGCGTTCAGGCGTTCCGCGCGGTTCAATGTCAGGACGGCGACGCCGTCTTCCATCGTTTCGATCAAGTCGGGCATGTGAGGTCCTTCTTCTTGCCGGACACTACCGCGTCATTGGGGGGCGTCCGGGCCATCCAAGCTTTGTCCTGATGTGCATCCGAAAGGCGTGGATGCCCGGCACAACACCTGCCATGATGTGAGGTGGTGACATCAGGCGAGCGGCAACTCCGGCGCGTCGCCACCTGCCGCCCGGCCGTAGCTGCGGCGCTTGTGTTTTGTGGCGGCGCTGCGGCCCTTTGTCCCGGCGTCCTGCAACGCGATGTCGCGCAGTTCCGCACGCGTCTTGTAGCGTGGACGGCCGACAAGCAGCGGTGGCGCAACCGCGGGTGTCTTCGCGATGCGGCGGCGTGCCATGTCGAGATAGGTGCTGCTGATGTCGATCCCGACCCAGCGTCGGTGCATGCTGTGCGCAACGGCGCACGTCGTGCCGGTTCCGACAAACGGATCGAGCACGAGTGCGCCGGGATAATCACCGTGCGCACCAAAGCTGTAGAGGCGCAGCAGTCGCGCCGGCAGTTTCGTCGGGAATGGCGCGGGATGATCGCGGCCGCGCTTCACGTCCTCAGGATACATGAACCACACCTGCTGTGTCAGATCGAGCCATTCGGTGCGGCTCAGCTTGTTGGCTTGTTTCAGATCGGGCGCAAATCGCGGGGGACGCCCGGGTTTCACGTAGACGTTGATGAATTCGGCGGTGTTGTTTTCGATGATGTTGCCGGGGTACGGGTAACTGCCGAACATCATCTTCGATGTTTGTTTCTGCCAAATGAACAGACTGTAGCGGGCGAGATCGGTCGCGGTGAGAATCGTAGCCTCCATGTCGAAGGCGATGTTCTTCAAATGCCGCGTGTGCTGCGCGATGATGCGCTTCGGTATCGGCATGATCGGCGCATTGACGCAGAGCTTGCCGTTCGGCCGCAGCACTCGCGCGCATTGCGCCCACACGCTCAGCATGTCGGCGAGATAAGTGTCATAATCCGGCCACGGCGCGGCATCGCTGTCGTACGCGACGGCGTTCCAGTAGGGCGGTGACGTTATGACCAAGTCGATGCAGCCATCCGGCCAGTCGCGCATCACCGCAGCGGCGTGGCCGCAGATCAGACGGCCCGACAGCGTGTCGGCCCGGTTCATGCGTTCCGCAGGTGGTTGCTGGCCTCGAAGACCATCGGCGTCGCATCGCGGTCGAGCCTGGCGCCCGCCGAATCGTGACCCTCAGCCGCCGCACGCACCCGGCGACCCGAGAGGCGGTGCAGTACGGCAACCCCGCAATCTGGACTGGCAAGATGCTCCGCCGAATGCAGCGTAATCGCGCCCTGGCCGACGCCCGCTTCGTAACCGCCTGGCAGCGCGCAGTGCTCATCCCGCATCATGTCTCACCAGAACCTGCCGGCGAACTTCGAACGCGTGCAGCCGATGCCCCCAGCTCATTTCGCCCGGCTGGAAACGTAGATGCGAAACGACGCGATGTCGATCAGCAGTACCCGCCCGATCGATTCCGCGAGGGCCGAATTGTCCGCAACGCGGGTTGGGCACGACACGCAACGCAGGAACCACCGCCTCGGTCGCGCGATGGAATAGGCCGCCGCCGGCCGACGTGCTGTCGGCCTCCACGGATTCGCCTTCGTCCATCGCCTCCGGCATTCGTAGCGGCGCCGGATTAGCTTGCGAGCGGGTGGTTCCGTGTACCCGAACAACTCGACCATCGGCGTGCCGCGCCCAAGTTCGGTCAGTTCCGCATCGTCGGACATCCCGGCTTTCCCCGAGACGACCGTATGCCGCCCGGTTTCTTGTTTAGCGCAGCGCCGACCCAATCCCAGGCGGGAGATTGCCTGGTCACTGCGCCCCTCTCAATGACATCAAGAAGCAGTACCAACAAAGCCGGGTCGCAACGTTACCTCAACCGCCACGGAGCACCGCCTCATAAACATCGAGCGTCGCTTCCTGCATCGCGCGCACCGTGTAGCGCTGCAGCACCGCCGCGCGCGCACGTTGTGCCAGCGCCTGACGATCTGCCTCCGTCAATGCCAACGCCGCATCGATCGCCGTTGCTAGCGCCGCCGGATCGCCGGCGGGAACACGCCAGCCGGTGACGCCATGCGAGACGGTCTCCACCGGCCCGCCGAGATCGGCGGCAATCACCGGCCGCCCCATCGCCTGCGCTTCCACAACGACACGCCCGAACGCCTCGGCCTGCGTGGAGGCGTGCACCACCACGTCGGACAGCATCATCGCTGCCGGCATGTCCTCGCACTCGCCCACCAGGCGCAGCCGGTCGGCTATGCCCAGGCGCTGTGCGCGGCGGATCAGCCTGGTGCTATAGCGTCGGCGGCCCTGGTCCGAGCCGACCAGCACGCAGCAGACGCCGCGCCGGGCTAAACGACCCACCGCGTCAATCAGCACCCCCTGGCCTTTCCACGCGGTGAGCCGTCCGGGCAGCACGACGGTTGGCGCGCCGTCTGGCAGGCGCCAATCGCGCGCGAGTCTCGCCATGCGGTCAGGTGCGATATTCTCGGGATCGAACACCGCCGGATCGACACCACGGGGAATGACGTGGATACGCGTGGGCGGGATTTTGTGCTGCCTGACGATCAGCTCCGCGATGTAGCGGCTGGCGACGATGACAACCTCGCCGCGCGCCATCACCGCGTTGTAGCGGCGCTTGAACGGCAGGTCCTCAGAATAGGCGCCGTGATAGGTGGTGACGAAATGCGTGCCGGTTCGCCGGCACGCCAGCCAAGCCGACCATGCAGGCGCTCGGGAGCGTGCATGCACGATGGACACATTGTGCTCCCGGATCAGCGCCTCCAGACGGGCTGCGTTGCGCCAGACGGCGGTGGGATTCTTCGCGGTCAGCGGCAATGCGAAATGGCGGCCGCCGGCACGCTCGATCGCCGGAACCAGCCGGCCGCCGGCGCTGGCCACCAACGCGACGCCCTCGGCGCGGGCGACGGCCTCGGTGATTTCGATGGTGCCCCGCTCAACCCCGCCGGTCACCAGCGAGGGCAGCACCTGAAGGACGACCGGGGTTTCGACGTCGTCGGGCACGGCCGGGCAATATGCCGTGCCGGCCAGCGCTTGCCCACTCGGGTCAGGCGGCGACGGCGAACGAGTCGACCTTCCAGCCGCAAGCGGCCATGGCACGCTGCAACTCGGCCATGAAACGCCGCGTGGCCTGCATGCCGCCGGTACGCGGCCAGAGCCGACGGGTAAAGTGGCGGCCAAGCAGGTCGAAGAGCAGCTCGCGCTCGATCGCATCGAGGCCGCCGTCGGGGCTGGTGTCGCCGTAATAGCGGTTCAGCTCCTCGACCAGACGGGGATCGGTCTCGATGATCAGGCGCAGCGCCTCGTTCGACGGCGGGATCATGTGCCGGCGCTCGAGTTCCCATCGGCAGCACGCCAGCGGGGCGGGAAGAAGCGTGTCCAATTTTCGTCTCCGGGGTGGCGGGCAATTCGCGCCAGGGTCAAATGACATAGGCATGACAGACTTGGATTGCGAGTCCTCATGCAGAACGCAGACAGTTTTTCCTTAGGCGTTTGCGTGACGAATGATTGCCGGAGTGGAACCGCGTGCTATGCTGGGCGCAACATCGTTTCTT
>JASHVB010000149.1 GCA_030039695.1 Acetobacteraceae bacterium | reverse complement strand
CCCATCGCCGCGAGGAACCGTGTCCCGCCGGCCGAAGCCAGGAACCACGCGAAATCGAGAATCTTCACGCCCTGCAATGGGAACGGTTTGTTGTGGAGCGCCGAGAGGTGAGGGGTTGCTTCGCCTCGAGGTTCTGCCGGAACGCTGGTCTGGCGCCGCGCCTCGCCAAGCACAGCCGCAGTGTCCTCCCCCAGCAGCGGTGCACGGCGGCCGACCTGCCAGCTCGTTGCGGTCGACAACCATTTGCTGGTGGGATAGCGGAAACTCCGTCCATGTTCCGGGTGCTGAACGTCGGCAAAACTCTTGCGCCGCAGCCAGTGTTCGTCGCGGGCGTTCTCGTGCGGCTTGCGCAGCGGCGCCCACAGCAGGCCGGCTTCCTGCGCCTCGCGCCAGGGCATATCGGCATAGGTCCAGGCGCGCACGAAACGCTGCACCACGTCCAGCATATGTGCGCGCGCTTCGTCGCCAGCCGCGGACCCTGGCACCTGCCGCGCCTTCAGATCGGCATCCGGCGGTGGCGGCTGCAAATCGGCCTGCATTTCGTGTTTGGTCAGCAGCGGCACCAGGTTCTTCAGGTCTCGCGCACCCATGCCGTGGGTGATGAACCAGCGACCGTCCTTGGTGTGGAGTATACTGGGCGAATGGTTTGGCGTCTCCACCGCATGCCGGTTGGTCAGCCGCCACAGCGGCACGCGCCGCATCACCCAGTGCATGATATCGAGTTCGGGATTCTTCGAGACTGCCTCATGCACCGCGACGGACACATCCTGTCCCTGGCCGGTGCGGTGCCGGTTGATCAGCGCCGCGATGATCCCTGTTGCAAGTTGCTCGCCGGCGATGTGATAGGCGTGCCAGATCTGCGGTGCGATCGGCGGCGTGTCGTATTGCAAATTCGGATCGGGATCGTAGCCGCAGTTCATCATGACCCCGCCCAGTGCGAGATGGATCAGGTCGGACGACTTGAAATCCTTCCACGGCCCATCATCGCCAAAGGGTGTCATGCGCGCGGTCACCAGCGCAGGGAAACGTGCGTTCAGTGCGGCACGCTCCAGCTTCAGAGCGACGTTCAGCGCACCGCATGACGCGTCTAGCAGCACGTCGCTGCCGTCCAGCAGTCGTAGCAGGTGCTCCACCGCAGGCCCTTCGCGCAAGTTCAGGACCACGGATTTCTTGTTGCGGTTGTAGTTCCAAAAGAACAGGGAACGCTCGCAATCTGGCTCGTCGCCGAGGAAGGGCCCGATGCGGCGGGTCGCGTTGCCTTCCGGTGGCTCGATCTTGATCACTTCGGCGCCGAGACCGGCGAGCAACAGACCGGTGTATTCGGCGCGCTCATCGGCGACTTCAATCACGCGCAGCCCAGACAGCATGCCCGGACCGGCGTTGCCCATCATCTCGCCGGGGCCGCGTTCGATTGCGCTCGCATCCGACATGACATTCCTCCTCAGGCGGTCGCGTTCACGCGATCCGCCAGCACATTTCTCATCTTGCACCGCACTCATCATCCCCGCTTCCGCGGGGATTATGAATGGGCGTTCACGGTCGCGTTCGTTCCAGCATCTCCAGCAGCATGGCGTTCAGTTGTTCCGGCGCTTCGTAAGCCACCCAATGACCGGCACCCGGTATCATGCGGACATCCGCATCCGGGCGGTGCGACCGCATCGCCGCGGTGCGCTCGGGCGCGCGCGGATTGGCCGGCGCGTCCTTCTCGCCCCAGATTCCGTTGACCGGCACATGCACCTGGTCCAGCGCGCGCCACAGCGCACCGCTGCGTGACAGTGTGGGTGTCTTCAGCCGCGAGCGAATCGTGTTCCAGTCCTGAATCGCGACCGCCAGTTCGTCGATCTTCGCGGGATCGGCGATCATCAAGCGGCTCAGGTTGATACGATGCGTTGCCGCGCGTTCCTCGCCGGTCAGGTGCCGCACCTTCAGCAACTCGACCGCGCTGCCGATCGGCCCGACGCCGCTTGAACCGATGATGGTCACCGAACGCACGCGCGCGCCGTGGATGGCCGCGACGCAGCTCGCCATCGTGCCGCCGAAGGAAAATCCAGCTACGTCGTATTTTGTATCCGGACCGAGGATCGCATCGATCCCTGCCGCCACGACTTCCGCCACCGCTTGCGCATCATCGCCATTCGGCGGAAACGCCGACTCCCCCAGACCCGGCAAATCCGGCACCAGCAAACGATAATGCAGCGACAACGTAGGAATATTGCGCGTCCAGTGCCGCCACGACCCGGCGCCGCCATGGAACAGCACCAGCACCGGCGCCCGGCCGCCCGAGGTATCCCATACGTGCCAGATCATCGTGCCGTCGCCGCACGGCGTTTCATGGCGGACCGACTGGCGCTCCAGCCGGTCCAGGATCGCTTGCGGATCCTGGGTCACCTGATCGTTCATGGACTCCCCGATCGAACCAGTAGGTCATCGCTGGTAACAGGGGATGGCGAGGATGTCGAACCCGGCCAATCCTGGTCATAGACCGCGGCGATATTCGGCGAAATTCAAAGGACCTACTTCGGTCGCTTCGCGCAACGGAGAGGTTTCAGATGACGGACTATTAGACGCTCGGCAACACCGGGCTGCGCGTTTCGCTTGCGCCTCCCGCTCCCCTTGGGGGAGGGGGCTAGAAGGACAGATCGGGCCTGGTACATCCCAACCGCTCCTCAGACCGCCTCCGTCGAGCGGAAGCGGGAACTGCCGCTCAGCCCGCTTCGTTCGGTGTACAACTCATAAGATTGGCGACGCGCAGGATCACGCTGCTTCTATTGATACGGCTCGGGATCCGCGCGACATCCATGTGCCATAAGCGGCTGGCGTCTGCAATCTCCGCTTCGACATGGTGCCCCTTCGGAAACAGGCAGATGCCGCCAGGAAGCAACAGCGGCTCCGCATACGCAAGCAGACGCGCCAGGGGCGCCAGGGCACGCGCGGTGACCAATGGCGCGCGCGGCACCACCGCGTCTTCGATCCTCGTCGCGACGACATGAGCCGGCGCGCCGGTCGCCCGCGCTGCCTCCCGCAGGAAAGCTGCCTTTGCCTGATCGTGCTCAATCAGGTGGAACACCACGCCGAACCGGATCGCCAGCACGAGCCCGGGAAACCCTGCGCCCGACCCCAGGTCGATTCCGCACGCCGGTGGCCTATCGCCCCAGTGATCCGCCAATTGCAGACTGTCGGCAACGTGCCGTGTCCAGACGTCGGCAACGTCGCCGCGGCCGATCAGATTGATCGACCGGTTCCAGCGCAGCAGCAGATCGACAAAACGTTGCAATTCCGGCGATGCGTACGGCGGCGGGACAGGTTGGCGCATCGCGCTGCTATACGCCGCGGCTGTGCCGCATCGAAGAGCCCGGAGCGCGCGCCTTGAGGCAGGCGCGCGGCACGGGTAAGAGTGCCGCATCTCGCGACCTGGCCTTGACGCAGCGCGGGGGATGGCCGTGGCTCACCCGGCCACGGTCATGGGAGGGAACAGACCCAGTGGATCCTCAGGTCCTGGTCGAGAACGTGGCGAACGCACTCGTCGCGGGGCTGACCATCGGCTCCATCTACGGCCTGATGTGTATCGGCCTCGGTTTGATCTTCGGCATCATGGAGATCGTGAACTTCGCCCAGGGCGAATTCCTGATGCTGGGCATGTTCTGCAGCCTGTATCTGGTGTCGGTCACCGGCGTGCTGGCGTTCCTGGGGCCGGACATCGGGCCGTTCGTTGGCGCGCTGTGCGCCGGGCCGATCGT
>JASHVB010000148.1 GCA_030039695.1 Acetobacteraceae bacterium | reverse complement strand
TTTGGTGGCCGAGAATAGGTTCTACCTCCCTGCCGACGGCCGGCTCTACGCCTTCCGCTTCGGTGCCCCTGACTGAGCCTGGTCACTATGACCTATAGTCTGGATCGTGGCGGGGTCGAGCCGGTGTTGTCACGACGGATTGGTCTCGGTCGGGCCCGCTGCCAACGCGCCCCACACGGTTACTGATGCCAGCCGTCCTGACCAAGCGGAACTCGGATCAGTATTCCTGGACATTAAGCAGAGGGTACCAACCAAATTCGCTTTTCTAACGGCATATTACCAAGAACCTAGGTGAGAGGGGCCGAATTCCCGGCGTTAAGCGTAGGCCGACAGCCGACACCCTGATGGTTCGTTGAGCTCGGAGACTCACGACGTACGATTCGCGACCCGAAGCGATCGGAAGGGGCAGCTTTTTTTGGCGGATCCGACGATTTTTGCGCCACCGGACGCGACGATGGATGGGGCCAGCAGGAGCCGGCCCGGGGCCTCTGGATTACTCAATCGCACTGCCGATCTCGGCCAGGCCCCGGCGCGGAATCGCTCGGCCGACGATGCCCCCGCCTGGCGCGGCATTGACGCGGCCGGCCACCGGGTTCAGTTGGCCGCAGAAACCGAGTTGCCATCCGGCGCCGCGAAACCGCGTTCCGCACATGCAGGCTGTCCGTTCCCTCGCTGATCTGCGTGCCGCCTGCGCCACCTTGCGCGGCCAGTTCGGCACGTTGTCGTTGGTGCCGACGATGGGGGCCCTGCATGCAGGGCATCAGGCGCTGGTGGAGGCCGCGGCGGCGTCAGGCGGGGCGGTGGTGACGTCGATCTTCGTCAATCCGCTGCAATTCGGCCCGCACGAGGATCTTGCCCGCTATCCGCGCGACGAGGATGGCGACCTCGGAAAGCTGCGGGCGTGGGGCTGCCATCTCGCCTGGCTGCCAGACGTCACGACCATGTACCAACCGGGTGATGCCACCACCGTGGACGTCGCGGGGCCGGCCAACGGGTGGGAAGGGGACGCCCGCCCCGGCCATTTCCGTGGCGTCGCCACGGTGTGCGCCAAATTATTCGGGCAGGTGCGGCCCGACGGGGCGTACTTCGGCGAAAAGGATTGGCAGCAATTGCAGGTGGTGCGGCGGATGGTGGCCGATCTGCTGCTGGGCTTGGAGATCGTTGCCGTGCCGACCGTGCGCGAGCCTGATGGGTTGGCGTTGTCTTCGCGCAATCGCTTCCTGCTGCCGCAGGAGCGCGTCCTCGCGCCAAGACTTTACGCCACATTGTGCCAGGCGGCAGCGGCGCTGGCTGGCGGTGACCCCGCAGGCCCGGTGCTGTCGGGGGCGCAGCGTCAACTGCAGCAGGGTGGCTTCGGCGTTGAGTACCTCGCGCTGGTGGATGGAGCTACGTTGCAGTCGCTGGCCGTTCCCACGGCAGGGGCCAGGCTGATCGCAGCGGCACGCTTGGGCAGCGTACGTCTGCTCGACAACGTCGGGACGACGCTGCGGGAAGGCTGACGCGCCCGACCGCCGGGTGGCTGCGTTGGCTGCCAGTCGCTACCCGCGATTGACCCATTTGCGCGGCCCCGGTTGCGTCGACGCCGGAGCTGCGGGGCCCGGCGGAATGTGATCTGCCGCCGGGTCCAATCGAAGCCGCCCACGCCCAACCAAATCGCTTGGCGCACTTGGCTCGATGCGTTGTTGGGACACTCGGCCACGCCGCAGCTCACGGGGCAGGAGGCAGGACGTTGCGTGTGGCGCAGGCGCAGCGCGCCCAGCTCGTCCGTGGTCTCCGCTGCCGGCCGACGACGCGACTGCCGCCCCTGCGGGCACCGGGCCTAATTGATCCGACGCTTTTCCAGTTTGCGTGCCAGGGTGCGGCGATGCATGCCAAGCCGCCGTGCGGCCTCCGAGATGTTGAACTCGGTCTCTGCCAGCGTCTCGTGTATATGCTCCCATTCCAGCGTCTTAATGGACGTTGGCCGCTGACCGATCGAGACATCGGCGTCGCCACCCTTCCGCTCGAAGGCCGCCTCGATATCGTCGGCATTTGACGGCTTGGCCAGGTAATGGCAGGCGCCCAGCTTGATCGCCTCCACCGCAGTCGCGATGCTTGCGAAGCCAGTAAGCACGACGATCTTCATGCCAGGATTGTGCTGGTGCAGGCGTTTCACGCATTCCAGACCGGATGGACCGATCAGTTTCAGATCGACCACGGCGTAGCCGGGCAGGTGAGTTTCGAGGGCGCCGCTCAGCGCCTCAGCGCGATCGCAGGTGACCACGCGGTAGCCACGGCGCTCAAAAGAGCGGCGCAACGCTTTGGCGAAAGCCGGGTCGTCCTCCACGATCAGGAGGCGCCGCGCGTCAGGCTGCATCGCGCATTCGCTCCTCTATGGACAACGCCCCGATCGGCAGACGTAGCTCCACAGAGGCCCCCTGCGGTGCATTCTGTGCGGTGACAGAGCCTCCCAGCTTGCGCAACACATTGACCACCAGGAACAACCCAAGCCCGCTACCGCAGCGATTCTTGGTGGATTGATACGGCTTGCCGAAATTCCCAAGGACCTCAGGGGTAAAGCCCGGTCCGCGATCGCGTACTGCGACGATCAGCATGTCGTCCTCGCACCGCGCTTCGATCCCGACCCAGTGGTTGGATGCCTCCAGCGCATTGTCGAACACGTTCAGCAGGGTCTGGCGAACGGCGTTGTCATCGGCGATCGCCACATCAACGCCGATATCAGCCACGTAATCGAGATGTGCCGGCGCGCGCGTGCTGCGCCAGTCCGCGACCACGTCGTCGATGAATCCGCGTAGTGTGGTACGCCCCTGCGCTTCGCTGCGTGCCTCGCCGGCGGCCAGCAGAATGCGGGAAACGATCCGCTTGCAGCGGGCGAGTGCGATATTCATCTCATCGATCTCGGCGCCAAATTGCGCATCAGCATGCAAGGATGGTACCCGTTTCCAGTCATTCACGATGACCGCGAGCGTCGCCAGCGGCGTGCCGAGCTCATGGGCCGCGCCCGACGCCAGCAGCCCCATCCGCACAATATGCTCCTGCTCTGCTGCCTGCTGGCGGAGCTCCGAAAGCCGCTGATCGCGATCGCGCAGGTTACGGGTGACGCGCGCCAGGAACAGAACGACGAGGATGGCGGCCAGGATGAAGCAGATGAACATCCCAGCCACGTGCAAGTCCAGGAAGCTCGGGTGCCAGACCGAGCCGGCCCGCCAGAAATTGGCGGAGAGGTCAAGCGGTCGGAAGGAGAAGGTCAGCCAGATGAACGATGCGCTGGCAACCACGACGAGGCTCCAGATCAGCACGGGCCGCAGCAGTACCGCCCCCAGGATGATCTGCAGCAGGAAGAGCGAAACGAACGGGTTGATAGCGCCGCCGCTGAGATGAAGCTGGATGGTGAGTGCCCCAACGTCCAGCAGCAACTCGACGAACAATTCGGTATCCGTGACCGGCGCGCCGGCACGACAGCGGATCAGACTGGCGATGTTGAGCAGGACGAGGAACAACAACACGCCGGCCATTGGCATCACCGGCAGCGGAATGACGAGGACGAATTGGACGAACGCGATGGTGGCAATCTGGCCGCCCACCGCAAGCCAGCGCAGCATCACAAGAAGCAGCAGGTTCTTCTTGTTTGCTGTGTCCTGGATGGAACTTTCTCTCATGCGCGTCCCGAGCCTCCAGCGGTGCGGCTTCGCCGGGGAGAGGCCCGCGCACACCAATTGGGGCCGGCCTGAGCCGTCCCTGTCCGAGACACACATGGGAGCCGAAGCGGGCGCGCCAATTGTCGCTCCGGCCATGCTGCTATGCACCAGGTTCGGGGCGCACGCGGTGGTCAGCCACGTGACATCATTCCCGGCATCATTTTGACATCCAAATTGTACATCACCCAGAGCGAGCCGACGACCAGAATGGCCACGATGATGACCGTGAACACCAGCGCTGCGTTGTTCCAGGTCTGATCGGACGAGCCGTTCATGTGCAGGAAGTACCGCAGGTGCACCACCATCTGCACGACGCCGAGGCCGATGCAGGCCGGCACGACGGTCGAAGCAGGAGCCGCGCCAGACATCACCAGGGCGAAGGGAATCGCCGTGAGCAGGATCGAGAGCAGCAGGCCGGTGACATAGCCACCGAGCGTGGCGTGGCCGCCATGCACAGCCGTCGCGTGATAGGCGCCATGCGCCGCCGGCGCGGGGTGCGAACCGTCCATCACGCAGCCCCCACCAGATAGACGATGGTGAAGACGCCGATCCACACCAGGTCGAGAAAGTGCCAGAACATGCCGAGACACGCGAGGCGCGTCTGATTGGTGTCAGTCAGGCCGCGCCGCAGGATGTGGGCGATCATCACGAGCATCCACACGATGCCCGCCGTGACATGCAGACCGTGGGTGCCGACCAGCGTGAAGAACGCCGATAGAAATCCGGAGCGATCGGGGCCGTTGCCCGCGGCCACCAGCCTGCTGAACTCGTGAACCTCCATGCCCAGAAAGCCGAGGCCGAGCAGGAGGGTGGCGCCGAGCCAACACAGCACCGCGCTCTGGCGCAGGCGCTGCAACTCGATCATGGCGAGGCCGTAGGTGAAGCTGGAGGCCAACAGGAAACTGGTCTCTACTGCGACATAGGGCAGATCGAAGATCTGCCGGCCGTCGGGGCCGCCGGCCGTCTGATCGCGCAGAACCGCAAACGTCGCGAACAATGCCGCGAACAGAATGCAGTCGCTCATGAGGTAGATCCAGAACCCGAGCGTGGTTATCGACGCCGTGTCATGATGTTCTTCTTCGAGGACCTCGGTAACGAGGTCGATGCCCGTTGCGGGCGCGAGTCTGGTCTGTACGGTCATTTCAGGCCTGTGGTACCAATTGCCGGAAGTGGTCGCCCTCAGTCTGCGCAATCGCGGTAGAGGTGACGGTGTAAGCGCGGTTCTCGTTGAAGGAATGGCCGATCGCGACAGCCAGCGCGCCCGACAGCGACACGATGCCGAGCCACCAGATGTGCCAGATCAATGCGAAGCCGAGCACGGCGGCGAGCCCGGCGATGATGATGCCGGCACCGGTGTTGTGGGGCATGTGGATCGGCGCATAGGCAGGAAGCTGCCGATAGACGTCGCCCTGCCGCTTCATCTCCCAGAAGGCGTCGCGCGCGTTCACGTGCGGCGTGTGGGCGAAGTTATAGAAGGGCGGCGGCGAGGCGGTGGCCCACTCCAACGTGCGCGCGTTCCACGGGTCTCCGGTCAGATCAACCTGGGATTGGCGTTGGAGGATGCTGACGGCGAGCTGCACGATCTGGGCGACGATGCCGCACAGGATGACGCCGGCGCCGATCATCGCAACGACGAGATAAACATGCCAGACGGGGTTATCGACGTGATTCAGCCGTCGCGTCATCCCCATCAGGCCAAGCACATAGAGCGGCATGAAGGCGAGGTAAAACCCGATCAGCCAGCACCAGAAGGAAACCTTGCCCAGGGTCTCGTTCAAGCGGAAGCCAAAGGCCTTGGGGAACCAATAGTTGAATCCGGCCATGCAGCCGAACACAACGCCGCCAATGATCATGTTGTGGAAGTGCGCGACCAGGAACAAGCTGTTGTGCAGCACGAAGTCGGCGGGCGGCACGGCCATCAGCACACCGGTCATGCCACCGATGGTGAACGTGGTCATGAAGCCGATCGTCCATAGCACCGGGGGTGTGAATTCCACCCGGCCGCGATACATGGTGAACAACCAGTTGAAGATCTTCACGCCGGTTGGGATGGCGATGATCATCGTCGTGATGCCGAAGAAGGCATTCACGTCGGCGCCTGACCCCATGGTGAAGAAGTGGTGCAGCCAGACCACGAAGGACAGCACGGTGATGCAGACGGTCGCATAGACCATCGACGTGTAGCCGAACAGCGGTTTTCTGGAGAATGTGGCAATCACTTCAGAGAACACACCGAAGCACGGCAGCACGAGGATGTAGACCTCGGGATGGCCCCAGATCCAGATGAGGTTGATGTACATCATCGGGTTGCCGCCGCCATCATTGGTGAAGAAGTGCGTGCCGAGATAGCGGTCAAGCGACAGCAGGCCGAGGGTCACGGTGAGCACCGGGAAGGCCGCGACGATCAGCATGTTTGTGCACAGCGATGTCCAGGTGAACACTGGCATTTTCATCAACGTCATGCCC
>JASHVB010000147.1 GCA_030039695.1 Acetobacteraceae bacterium | reverse complement strand
GAGAAGGGCGTAAATAAATCGCGCGTGAGAAATGTGACTGATCCCGATACTGGCAGTGCTTCGTCACGAGTATCGCCCTGACGGCAATGCGCGGTTGAACAGCCGCACCTCGCCGTATCGTCGAACTCGGTCGGCACCGGCCGGATGATCCCAACCACCGTCAAACACCGCAGGCAGCCGCCACAGTGTAACCACTGAGGACTGCCCGGCCCAGCAACATGAGCAGGAGGAGAACGCGATGCCTAACGCACGCGACCGCGGCGCTGCGCGCGCCGCAGCCAACCCATCCCATCCCAAGCCGCCGGTCGACACAACGACCGCCCCGGCCATGGCCGCGGCAGCCGTCTGCCAGACGAAGGGCGCCTGGAAGAGTGATGGGATCTCACGAACCAGTCCCGACGCCGAGCTACTGGCACTGCTGGGGACCCTAAAGCGGCAGGGTGACTTCATCGCTGCGCTCGAGGAGGAGGGGCGTCTCCTGCCGGAAGGCATCACGGATGCTAGCAAAGATCAGGAACGCCGGATGGGCAAAGCGGTGGTTCTCCGCGCCAAGATATTGGACTCCATCGCTGCGACGCGAGCGGCCACTGCGGGTGGCCTACGCGCCAAGGCGGAGGCGGTGGCGCTCATGGTCGTCGCGGATGCATTTTCGGATGAGGGCGAGACCCTGGAGGAGATTGTTCAGTCTCGGTACAAAGACGGACGGCAGCGACTTGCGCTGTCCCTCGCGCGCGACGTGCTGGCATGGGGAGTCGGAGTATGAGCGCGCTTCTCGATATTGAACCCCTGCTACGGGAACTGAACGGGATTACTGACCTGATCGACGCCCTCGCCCACGCGAGTCAACTGATCGCGGTTACGCCTGATTCGCTGGTTCTGATTCGCGACCAACTGCGCGAGCGGCACGACGAGATTAAGGACGTGTGGCTGCGTGCCTGGGATGAGCGCGACGCTGAGCGCAGAGAGTACGAAGCGGCTCTGGCCGCGGCGAAGGCCAAAAGGGCAGCGCCCGGTAGCCCGCGCGATGCGAAGCAGGCGGAGGCGCTGTGGAGCCTTTTGGCGTCCTGGGCGAAGACGGTGAGACGACAGGCCAAGGAACGATCAGGGCCGGCGCCGCTGCCTGACGACGTCGGGGGCGACGGTGGCGTCGGGGGCGACGGTGACGTCGGGGGCGACGGTGACGTCGGGGATGCCGGGACGTGAGCGCCGCGGAACAGTCCGGGCGCCGACGGCCGAAGCAACCAGATACCGGATGCCCGGTGAGGGACCAGGAGATACTGGAAATGCGCTACCGCCAGCGGCCGAACTGGCTGCGCTGAAGGACCTCCCAGCCGGCCATTGCCATCGTCGCGGAATGCCAGGACATTCGGTGGGGATGCGCAACGGCGGCCGGGGGCGGGCGATGCCGACAGGCATCCCAGAAACTTCCACTCGCCGACTGTGGCGAAATTCCCGGGTTCGACCCAGCGGTTTGGCGGGCTTACGATGTGTCATCGGGGCCCCTGAATCCAAACGAGGCTTAATCCCGGGCGCCCAGCAACTGACGCTTGAGCTGTTGCGTTGGGGGCACCGGACCAATGAAAGTGGACAAAATCACCTCGGCAAAGTGTGGGTCTGCTATTCGGCCTAGCAAATGGCCGTCGATCCAAACGTCGACACCCCGAGAGGTGAAGACCAGTCTGCTCTCATCACCTTCGTGGACGGCTGGGACTGCGGCGAGAAATTGCCGCACGTCATCGGAGCTGAGGTGGCATGGCGGCTGGCAATTGTTTTCAAAGCCGTTTCGCCATGCAGTCCTGGCCTCGCCAGCCGTCACATTACGTAGGAAATGAATTTGCAAGAGCTTCGCCCCCTTTGAATGCAGAATCGTCTGGGGATCGTCGCTCCGTTGTTGCAAATACAACCCTGCCACGTAGATACGGATTCGGAATACGGAATAGGTTCGCAGGCCAATGCCGTTAAGCAACAGCTTTTCGCCGTCCACCAATTGCGTATCCGGCATGGATATACCATTCAACTCGGCGGCACGGGCTACCGAGATCGCCGCAATGGCGGCGACTAACATTAGGGCTCGGACCATGGGATCAATGATTTGCGTGGCGGCGACGGCTATCGATCATAAACGAGACATATGCCATTCAATCCTCTCGCAATAGTGGGGTGGGCTGCGCCGAACAGAACTATCGTCGCGAGGCAGGTGACTATTTTGACCTGATTGGGTGGACCGCCCCCGAGCAGCATCTACGTGCCGGCGTGGTCGGCGTTGTCGCCAACACCCGACGGGAACAGTCGAGGACGCAGGTTGGCACAATCGGGCTCGACGTGGCGAAGATGATTTTCCGGATTCGCGCATCAACGCCCTTGAGGTCCGTGACGGTTGGCGCGATGCCCGGTTGGGCGGCCGGGTCGCGGAGATCGTCTTGCCGGATTGTTCCGTGCCACCCGACCCCTTCGGTCCCAGGACCCAGGAAGATTGACACAAACTCTTACCGGATCGCGTGCCGATAGGGCGGTGGCTGCGCACCGCGGCATGCCGTGGCGGTTGCGTGGTCTCGTTCAGCTGCATGCCTTCTGTCCTCACAGCCGCACTTCGGAGCTCGACAGCGTTCTCGCGACGAGACGTTAGGCGTTCGTCCTGTGCTGAACAACCTCGTCCCCGAAGCCTGAAACTGCGTCCCAGCCGCTCTCTGATACATCACCGTCTGTCGTTCCATGCATGGCGAGCGTGCCTACAGCGGCCACCCAGGGGCGAACCGGGCATACCGGAGAGCTGGGTGTCAATCGCCAAGGTGAATCACCGACGAAGCCTCGCAGAGCTTGGTCCGGGTGGACCCAGTAGCATCACGCAGAGTGGGCACGTCCTCGAGGATCTTCAGCGCGTGGTACATCTCCGAAGCATGCAATTGGTCCGTTTGCGACAGTTTAACGCGTTAGACCCAATCGCTGACCCTAAACCCCGCTACACAACCAAAGCGTGTCGCGCTATATGGCGGTGTGAGAAAGGGCGGTTGTTGCGACTGCCCCAGGGCCTACGGATCAGAAGGGGCCACCGACGTTGAGAAGCCGGTCGCGAATCGACTTGACGCATGCGTGTGCCGAAATCCCGGTTAATCGACCAACACATAGGGAGGTACAACGATGAACACTCAGCAGATATCGTCAGTCTTGCGGGAGCCGACCGAATCGGGCGCCATCCCGGGCGTGGTTGCCGCAGCCGCAGACGCCAGCGGCACAATCTTCGAAGCTGGGTTTGGCAAACGCGACGTGAGCACCGGTGCGCCGATGACCGCCGACACCGTGGTCTGGATCGCCTCGATGACAAAGGCCGTCACCGGTGCCTGCGCCATGCAGTTGGTGGAGCAGGGCAAGTTGTCGCTGGACGAGCCGATTGCCACGGTCGTACCGGAGCTCGGACGAGTGGAGGTGCTCGAGGGCTTCGATGCCGCCGGCAAGCCGCGCCTGCGGCCTGTGCGGGGAGCCATCACGTTGCGGCATCTGCTGACCCACACGGCCGGCTTCGCGTACGACCTCTGGAACGCCGAGATTGC
>JASHVB010000146.1 GCA_030039695.1 Acetobacteraceae bacterium | reverse complement strand
GCAATCTCGTGAACGGCCACTGACCGCCCCGCATGTTCGCGCATGAAAGCCTCGGCCCGGTGCGGGGGGCTGCCGCGCGCGTCTGTTGCACAAGGCGAACCTCGCCAGCATCATGTTCGGTCAAGGACTGCTCACGACAGCTTAACCACGAACTGAAATGTCCGGCACCCTGCACGAACATCCGGATTGTTCTGGCGCGATACCGCGCCTTCATCAACTCAGCAACGAAGGCGTCCAGAAACGGAGATGCTGGCGTGGAGATCATCTGCGACAGCCAGCGCGGATGGGAACACACTGTCGATAACATGGGCCTCTCCTTCTTCGAGGGCGCCGGGGATCGGCGCCGGGGAGAGCGCCTGCAACATCATGCGGACCCTGCCCCTCCTTCGAGCCTGGCATCCTGTTGATCGTCAGCGATTCCTGGTCATTCCCGCCATGCCGCTCCGCATAATATTTCGCTCTGCTGAATATCTGCATTGCACCGTCGCAAACGCCACGCCAACCCACGAGGCGATCGGCGAAGGCGGTGCCCAGGACGCCGGGATCACGGACAGGTACGACATCTAGGGTGAGCGCTACCGCCGTTGCAGCGGCGACCTGCGGGTTGGCCAGGCTCGGGCAAATTCCGAACGCCGGAATGTTGACGACCGGGATCATGTTCAGGATCGTTGCCGCGTCGAACGCCTCCATGGAAGCCCGCTTGCCCGGTAGCGGCCGTGACTGACAGCGCACCGGCCTATCGCCGAAGCCGCACTTGAGCAGACATCGGGACGTCACATACTCGGGCATCCCACCGCCTCGCTCGACTGTGTGTTCTTCATCATCGCTCCGCAACGGGACCCCTCAGTCGGACAGCAGGTCGTCGAGCAGCAGGACGGCGAGGCAGTGGGGGATAGCGCGCCACCCCGCCGGTTGCTGTTGAGTGGCAGACAGGTCACGCGGAAAGCAGGTCGCGTTGCGTCCGGGATGGGCCATCGCCAAGGATCCCGCGTTCCCGCCGGGCCTCGGACGGATAGACGCCGTAGGTGCGACGAAAGAGCTGCGAGAAGCGGCCGGAATTGGTGAATCCATGCGCAGCTGCGATGCTGGCCAGTGACTGGGTTCGCCTGTCACTCAGTATGTCAGTGCGGGCGGCTTCGAGGCGGAAGCGTTGCAAAGCAGCCATTGGCGTCATGCCACGGAAACGGCGAAATGCGATCTGCAGGGCACGCACACTGCAGCCGGCTGCATGGGCGATTGCGTCTATTGTCACCGGCGCGTTGACATTGGCGTGCATGAAATCTTCAGCCCGCTTCACATTGCGCGGGGCACAGGAGGACGTTTGTCGGTGTATTGCTTCCGAGTAATTGTGCCTCAAGCCGAGAAGCAGGCAGAGCATGAGGTGTTCCTCGAAGGTGCGGGTGGCGATGTTGTTTGTCAGCAGTGAGTCGGACTGTTCCAGCTCGATGAACAACGAGGCAATCAGGCGGCGGATTGTGGCGCCGGCGCCACGCGTTACATCGAACACCGGGTGGAATGCCAGGCGGTCGGCGTTCTGCCCGTCCAGCAGAGCCTCAAGCTTGCTACGAAGGTGACCGGCGGGAATCCTCATACCGAGCCGACTGTTGCCATCGCTCGCAGTCGACCAGGTGCCCGGCAGATCCTCGCGCATCATGCCGGCCGACGTGTCGACGATCATTGGCTCATGCGAGTATGGGACGCCTAGCTTGCCTCCGCCCCGCTCGAACACGCAAAGCCAGAACGCCTCCACCACAGGCGAGCGTATCTTGAACCGGGTCGCACAACGGTCAGCCAGGAGCACGGCACGCAGTCTGCCTAAACTGGCATCCGCATATTTCGTTTGATAGTTTTCCGGCTCGTGACGGAATCGTGTCCAATCCAGTGGCGCCCATTCGCGAGATCTGTCATCGTCCTCGCCCAGCAAGGACTTCTCGCTGCGCAAGAGGTTCTGCCGCACCAGTGGGCCCAACCGGTGTGGCTCGGCAACGTCGACCAGGGTCAAACGAACGGACATGACGAATCCCTCCCCCTAGACCGCCTCATTTGATCTCCGCTGGTGATCTATGGGTCGACCACCCATCTTGGAGTGCGTCGTCGTCGACGCAAGACAGGTCACTCTCCGTGCGCGGCGCCACATAGGCGGCCGGCACGACAACCCCCGCACTCTCCGGCAGCGCCTTGCGATCGAGCTTGCCCGTGAGTCGGCTTAAGCCGGTCCCGCCTAAGGTTACAGTGCCGGCGGCGATCTCGAGATTGCCGCTGCCATAGACGGAGTTGCCAACCGTCACCGAGCCGGAATAGTCGAAGCAGACGAGGCCGTTGTCGGTGCTGGCGCTCGTGGCGACAATCGATCCGGTGGTGCCGCCATTGCCAAACTGAAGTGTCGCGCTGGGGTCGATCCGGATACCGCCCGTGAGGGTGTTGGTGCCGGTAAGCGTAAGGGCTCCCACCGTGATGATGATGCCCGCGGTGCCGCCGGTTTGGCCGAGATTGCTATCGATCCGTTGCGTCCCGCCATTGACGAAGATGCCGCGACTGGCCTGAAAGGTCACATCCGCACCGGAAATGGTGTAAGTCTGCGATGCGTTTTGGAAAGTACAGGAGAACGGCGCGACGGGAGCATGTACAACAACCGTGCTCGATCCGGCGTTTGCAAACGAGGCAGCCTCACCCGCAGCATCCGGGACATTGCCAGTCGACCAGTTCGTCGCCGCGTTGTAATTTGTGTTATCGATGGTCCCACCTTGCCAAACGGCAGGCGGACCATTCGCAGTCTGACCATTCGCCGCCTGAGTCGCGGCCAAAAGCCCAAGAGAAACCGTGGCCAGCGCGGTATTGCTCAACAGCAAGGCACCCTTCGATAACCTCGCCGGGCCTCTCCGCCCAGCCAACATCCGGATGCATCCGCCGGAAGAATCCACTGCGTCAATTTTCAATTGGTCGGCGGTACGGGGAAGAATTCGACGACTTTCCGCCAACTCGACGTTTTGAAAAAGACGATAAGCCAGGGTACGTCCGGGCATCCTGTCGACACCTCCGTAGAGAGCGTGATGCCATCGCATCGCTCTTACACCACCTCCGAAGGCACGATCATTCCAATAGTTTCATCTTCGCTGTCTGCACACGCACAATCATTTCATCCACGAGCTTGGTATCCGAGTAGTCGACCACCCGCGTCACCCTG
>JASHVB010000145.1 GCA_030039695.1 Acetobacteraceae bacterium | reverse complement strand
CGCCTGCCAATGAATGCGCATCTCGGAGGCCATCTCTTTGCGCTTCTTCGCGTCATTCAGTATCTTGACGGCCACCGTCTCGCCGTCGTCGCTTGTATAGCGGAAGACGGTGCCAAACCCGCCGGATCCGAGCTTTTCGGGATTGCCGTAGACCTTGCCGTTCACCGTGATAGTGGAGTTATCGTCGGCGGCACGGTTGGGGGTTTCGGCCAGGACCGTCTGGTAGAGGTCCTGGGCCATCCGCTCGATCAGCTTCTTGCGCTCCGGTGACCAATCCGAGCCGTCGCGCTTCAGCCCAAGGCTCACGGCCAGATCGCCCTTGAAATCATCCACGCTCTTCAGCGTCAGGTCGAGCAGCACGTCGCCGCTCGGGCGATCTTGTGCCTCCTGCCACATGAGCGCGTGGAGCTTTTCGGCCGCCTGTTCGGCCACGGTTGCGATCCGCTCGTCCGTCAGGGCGGCGCCGTCCAGTTCGTCCACATTGTCGTCGAGCACGTCCGTCATATCGAAGGTGCGAACGGCGGGAAGGCGGGCGGCGGGCGCGGGGGCATTGCCGGGCTTCATCGCCTCGAGGTACCGGTCCTTCGCCGCCTTGAGGCGCGCCTTTTCCTGATCGGCCAACTCCTGAAACGATTGGTTCACGTCCGCCGCTGGGTCGCTGGTCTGGAACTTGCTCATGTCCTTCGCGGCCTTCAGCAAGTCCTGGTACGCATAGAGCTGTGGTGAAAGCGGCTTGCTGAACGTCTCGCCGCTTAGCAGCGCGTTGTCGACGGTAGCCTTCGCCTTGATCGCCATCAGCCGTTTGGCGAAACCCACGGACGCACCCATCTGCTGGGAGTTGCCTTCATCCTGCATCAGCTTGATGCGGGTCCCGAGCTTGGTCAGCGTCTCCTTGATGTTCAACGCGTCGGCGCGGTTGGCGGCGGCTTCGGTCTCGGCGCGCACCCGCTCGACCTCTCCGTCCCAGCGAGCTTGCTGTTCGATCAGTTGGCGGAACACAACCATCGCCTTGTCCAAGTCGGGACAGGTGGACGGCTTCGGCTGGTCCCGCACCATCTGCAGTACCGGATCCAGGGCATTGCGCGACATCGCAAGCTCGGTCAGCGAGGTATCGACGCCCCATTCGAACTTATCGATCTCCTGCTGGAGTTGCGTGGGCAGAAGCTGCGCGAAAGAGCCCTTGGCCTGCGCCCTGGCGGCGTTTTTTACGTTCAGCAGGTCGTCATAAGCCCCACCGAAATCTCCGTTCACAGCCTTCGTCTGGGCGTCAATCAACTGCTGTTGCAGCGTCGGCAGCAGCGCCTGGCTGGAGTCGATCTTCCTGATCTTGTCGATCGCGGCCTTTACCTTGTCCTCACGGCGCAGGTAGTCCTGATAGGCGCTAACGATCCGCGCCTGCTCGGACGCGACCTTGCCGGTGATGAACGTGTTGACGAAATCCCGCTGGCCCTGGGTCAGTTGCTTGCCCACGGGGGTCCTCCTCAGAGATAAGCCGCGATGGCCTTCAGCGTCGTCTGGACGCGGGCCACACCGTCGAATTCTGGGTTGAAGGGATTGCCGTCGAGCGCGCCGATCAACTTGTCGGCGGCCATATAGGCCTCGTATTCGCCGACAACGACCTTGGCCTCTTCGCGTAGCTTCACACGGCCAGCCTGGTCTTGCGTGCCATAGGCCTGGTTCAGCTTTTCCGACAGCCGCGCGTCGAGCCGTTGCATGACCTGCCGCAGCACGGGTACGCCGGCCTTGATGGCGTCGAAATCGTGCTCGTCCGCTGCCGCCTCGAGGATGATGTTCTCCAGCGGTGTGATCTGATCTTCGAGATACTTGCGCGTGGTGTCCCAAAGCAGGGCCGATTTTGCCAGCGCCACAGCGGCGCCGTTGCTGCCGGCCTTGCCCAGCGAAGGCGGTGCCGCGGTCTTGCTTCCGTCGGAAAGGGCACGTTTCAGAGCAGCAATGCCTTGAGCGGCTGCGGCGAGGTCCGACGTCTTCAGACTGTCCCGGGCGGCGGTCGCGAGTTGGGCGAGCTTCTGCTGCACCACCGCGTCGCCGTTGGCGGCGGCGGGGACCTGCTTGATCAGTTCGGCCAGCGTGCGCACCAATGCGGCGGCATCCAGCGAAGGAGGTGGCGCGGCAGGAGGTGGCGGGGCAGGAGGTGGCGGCGCCTCGACCCCTGGCTGCGCGGTTGTCGGCGCCGCTGTGGACGCGGGTGCTGCCGCATCCGTATCGTCCTCGGACTCGTTCTCCAGCGCCGCGTCCGGATTGATGACGATGCCCGCGTAGCCGATGCGCCTGATCAGCATCAGCAGCGCCGGCACCGTTCCACCAACCTCGGTCTTGTTGACCACGAACCTGATTGTGTTCGGCTCGTTCGGATCGATCGTGATCCGTCCGAAACGCATGGTGTTGGGCTCGAGCGACGCCTTCGCGTCTTCCTTCAGTTGCCGCGCGACTTTCCGCGGCTTTGCGGTCTTATGCAGCAGCAGCAACGGGCCCTTTTCCTTCGTTAAGCCGAAGGCGGCGCCGATGGGCTGTGCATCCGCCAGGTTGGCGAGCGTCTTCAGCTTGAGGATCGGCAACAGAGCTTCCTGCGCGGCAAGCTTATCGGCCATCTCACGGCTCCTTGCGTTTGATCGATGGCCACCTCGTACGGCGATGCAGACAATCGCGACTATGACTCGAGTCACACTGCCCTTTCTTTTGTTCGCCGCCGGCATGATGGCAGCTGCGGAGGTTGTGAAGGCACAACTGCCTGCCTATCCGTTCGCACCAAACCGCGTTTTCGGTCGGACCACACATCGCTCCCCGGCTTACATCGTTGAACTCGCACGTTCGGGCCGAGTGCGTGTGCCATGATCGTAGCGCGCACGTGCTCCATAAAATGATCAGCGGAACGCGACACGCGCAGTTGTCCCCGAGCTGACTCCGCTAACCGATCGCGAACCGTATCGACAGTAGCGTGCGCGCCGACCACTACGGCAGCTACCACAAGCCGGGTCACTGGGCTTACTCAGTGGGTGAAGCACTCGCCGCGAACTCCACGTACTGGCGCGCATCTGCTTCGGCGGTCGCACGTGCGCGGGCGGCTGCCATCAGCGGCATCGATCATCCCGGGCATGGCATGCAAGTCGTGAGTGCGCCGAACGAGGGTCGGATCCAAGTCGCGGCTCACGCCCGCCATTTCCATCGCCGTGCGCCGTGTGCCCATCGTCTTGCGTGACGCTGCGTCCGCACCCTGATCGGGGCTGTGCGAGCAGCCGAAGATGCTGCTGAGCTGGACGCCTTTCCTCTTGGTCTACTCTTGCGCGTCATGCAGAGGCCTACGCGCCAGAACGCGCGTTATTGGCCGCGAGGCGCCTGGGGCCACGCCCTTGCCTGCCCCACTGGCGGCCGCTGGCCCCCCTATCGTCCGGCACTGGCAACGTCCGATCGTGGGCACGATGCCCAGCGTCGTCAGGTCCGACAACCTTGCCCAACCCGCTCGGCGGCATCGGGATTGCGCCGCGCACCGTATCGTGCAGCCAGTGTGCCCCCATGTCCTCAAGATCAAAGACGGAAACTTGAGGGCTGCCTGGACGGCGCCACCTGTCGCACGGGCCTCCGCCATTGCTGCATCGGTGCGGCCAGCATCGCCACGCCGCGGCAGCCTGAAGCAAAGATGTATGCTTCGCGATCCTACTGTAACTATGCCACTGACACCAGCAATAGCGGACTGGCAAGTAGAAGTCCGCGCGATGTGTTCGCGTCGGGGCTCGACAAAGCGGGTTTCGCGCTCGTATGCAGCCGTCTGTGTCATGTTGCCGTTTGGAAGGCTCTGGCGCACATTTGGAGGCACTGTACCAACGGCAGCGGCAAGTTCCTGATTCGACGAGGACTTCTCTGTCTCGCTGGCCGACGCGAGAACATTCACCGCCCTCCGGGCGATCGACCTGGATTTCTCAGCGAGATCAGAAGATTAGCGGTAAAGCAGCCCAATACGATCAGCAAAAGTGAGCCAGAACCGTCCAACCGGCAACGTGACAACCTCAGCTTCATCCTCCTTGAGTTCGATCCTGACCACCCAGCGCATTGTGCTCCCCCTAGTTACGCCAAGGGCCAAAGCATATGCCTACTGTGGATGGACCCCCAGGTTTTTGCCGGTCTCGAATTAGCTGCTGCGCTACAGGTGGCATCGTGGTAGGGGAAAGGACGCTCCGACCCCGGGATCCGATTAGAACCCGAAATTGGCGGGGAGGTCTTCGCGCTCAAGCGCAAACAGCGCCTGGTCCGGCGGCCGATACAAACCGCGAACTCGCGAAAAAGTCGAACTGCCCAGGAAAATTCGACGCAAACTGTGACTCCGTTAACAGGTCCTCTCCCGCGCATCGGTGTTCAACGACGGCGCCGAAGGGAACACAGCGATGACCACACACCTCGAACTCTCAACTATCGTCGAACATGCGGCTAGCACAGACGCGCGTCGGGTAACCAGCAGCAAACCGATGTCGTGCCGTGTGTGGTCACCCGATACGCAAACCGGAACACCGGTTGCACGATGGCTGGCAGTGACCCATGAACCGAGCAATTTACGTGAGGCGGTTGCCGGGTAGGAAACCGCGGTCGCGGCGCAATCAGGGTAGGCATGCCAAGCCCCTCAAGCTCGCTGTTGCACAGGGATGAGCGAGTGGCCGCGGGCTGGGCGCCGGAAGTGCGGTCAGGACATGGGCGCCTTCTGTACAGTAATCGGGCGGATCCCGATCTGGGAAAAGCCACGGTGCGCAGGCAGGACTGCGACGGCTGGGTGGGAGGACCAGGGATGTGACGATCAAGCTGCGAAGTCCTCGGCTACTTCGGCTTGCCTGTCGAAGTCGAATCCGCTTACCCACGGCTCGCGGACTGCTCAACCGAACCTTGAGGAAGACGGCATCAATGGACATCTTACCCAGTT
>JASHVB010000144.1 GCA_030039695.1 Acetobacteraceae bacterium | reverse complement strand
TTGCACGATGAGACCCATTTGATCGGCCAACCCATGCGCCGTCGGAAAGCCTCGATCTTTGGAAATGGTGCACGGGAGACGGCGGCGTAGGCGACATCGTGATGTTTAATGTGGATCAGCGCGCCTTGGACCTGGTCCATTTCGAAGGAACAGCCGACGCAGCCTTCTGACCAATCCGGACCGAACATGAAGTGCTTCACTACCAGCTGACTGCGGCCATCGAACAGATCGACCAGCGTCTCCCTGCCATTGGGCCCATCGAACACGTAGGCCTTTTCGACCTTCACCCAAGGCAACGCGCGACGTTCTTTGGTCAATTGATCACGGAGACGGGTAAACTCCTTCTCCTTGCGCAGCAGCTCGGTGCGCGCTGCCAGCCACTCTTCGCGTGATACGACTTGATGTTGCATGATCCGATCTCCTCAGAAGGTTGTGATATATTCGGCGAACCGCTCGAGGCAGCTTGTCCAGCCGGCGACATGGCTGTCGCGCTGGTCCGTCGTCTGGAACGTCCCCTGATGCAATGTGAGTAGGGTCTTCGTGCCACGTTCCTCGAAGGTCACTGTGGTGAGTAGTTCGTGACCAGGATTGCCGTGAGCATCTTCCCAGGCGAAGGTGAAGACGATGCGCTCGGGTTCGACGATCTCGCGATAGATGCCGACTCTGTAGTGTTCGGTGCCTTGCGGCGATCTCATGCCGCAGCGGTACTTGCCGCCGACGCGAATATCCATGTTGCAATGGATCGTGGTGAAGCCCTGTGGTCCCCACCATCGCGCGACGTGCTCCGGCTGGGTCCACGCCTTGAACACGAGTGCGCGCGGTGCATCGATCAGGCGGGAGACAACGAGCTCGCGATCTGCCACGTCAGTGCCGGCGTCCACGTTTCTTCTCCTTGCCTTGCAGCTCCTTCAAGTACAGTTCGAGGTGATCGAGGCTCTGTTCCCAGAACATGCGGTAGGTTTCGAGCCAGTCCGAGGCTGCCTTCAGCGCACGTGGTTCCAGGCGGCATGGACGGAACTGCGCGTCGCGACCCCGGCTGATCAGGCCCGCGCGTTCCAGCACCTTAAGGTGCTTGGAGATGGCGGGAAGGCTTATGTCGAATGGTTTCGCTAGCTCGCTGACCGAGGCTTCGCCGCTAGCGAGGCGCGCCAGGATTGCGCGGCGCGTCGGGTCCGCCAGGGCAGCGAAGGTGTGGTCGAGGTCGCGCTGTGGCATCCGTTATTAGCCTTGTGGTTACTTAACTCATGGGTTATATAGTGGGTCCAGGGCCGTCGTGTCAAGTGACCGGGGGAGAAAGATTCCGCGTTAGAGAACGCGAAGGCCGTGGAGATTATTTGGGGGCGTCACGCATCTTGTGGTATCGCAAGATGGGCTGGCCTTCAGCCTGTGGTGACGTCGTTTGGCAGGAGCTTGTCGAAGCGGACAAACATCGCACCCCTGCGTTGCAGCTCTTTGACGCCAGCGACGACGCCGTCACCGCTGGGTCGTGTCGGCTGATTGATGTGCGCGACGATTATGTCGCCATTCGCCGCGGAACCGATTCGCTGGGCAACTCTATGTGCTGGGAGCGACGCACCAGCATCCCCGTTCAGCGAATAACCGCCGATGCCGAAGCCGAGTTGCTCGATGTATGGAATTACTGATGGGGTATAGTAGCCAGTCGCCGCTCGATACCAATGCGGCGTTATGCCAGTTGCAGCTGTAATGGCGATGGCGCCGGCGGTAACCTCGTGAGCAATTGTGGCCAAGTTTCCGGCAACGGGAATGCCGAAGATCGTGCCGCGACCAAGCACTGGAGGGATGTGCAGTTCACCATGGTTCTCCAGCGCAAACAGACCAGGATGGGCGAGCAAGAATGCCAGGCCGGCGGGATTCCGGTGCATCCACAGCTTGGTCACGAAAATCGTGGCGGGAATGCCATCTGCCACGAGCGCATCGGCGATACGCTGGTCGAATGCACCGGGACAGGCATCGAATGTGAGAGCAACGACCAAACGGTCGGATGGGACGTTAGCAAGCCGCCGAGGCGGTTCGATCGGACGTTCCGGGCGAACGGGCAGCAGAGGCAGAGTGGGGGATGCGGCCAGCAACGTCCGGCGCGAGAGACAGTAACGGCACATGGCTGGATTATAGCACGGAACGATGACGGATCGCGAGGCAAAAGAACCATATGACCGACGATGCGAGCGAATTGCCGTTGGAATTGCACCTCCGCCATGATACCGCGCCTTCGATCGAGACGAGGCGCGTGCTCGGCGAGGCGATCAGTGCGTTCCACGCGCGGACGGTGCCGCAGGATGCGCGCCACTTCGCTCTGCTGGTGCATGATCGCGAAGAGCGTCTGGTGGCGGGGCTGAGCGGCGTCGTTGCCTGGCAGTGGCTGTTTGTCGGGGCACTGTGGGTCGATGACGAATGGCGGCACCGGCGCGTTGGTTCCGTGCTGATGACGCGGGCTGAGGCGATTGCTGGAGATGCCGGATGCCATTCGGCCTGGCTGGACAGCTTCCAGGCGCGGGACTTCTATCTGGGATTAGGATACGAGGTGTTTGGCACTCTAGAGGATTATCCAGCAGGACAGACGCGTTACTTTTTGCGCAAGAGGTTGCGACGTTGACGTGTACAGCGGCGAGATTGGGCAAGAATTGGTATGGCTTGCGACGTGAATGGGTAAGAGGGGAGAAATTCCGGGCAAAGGGTGATTTTCCTCTTGCTCGACGCGAAGCGAATCGATTCCAAGCTCACTGTGGTCGTCCCGCCCGATACCGATGATCTACCGCTAGTCGAGCTGAAGCAGTTTCTGCTGAAGCTGCTGGAGGAGAGCACCGAGCAGAAACGCGAGACCGCAGAACTGCGCGATGAGATCGTACGGTTGAAGGGCCTGAAGCCCGTCTTTGACAGTGTCTGAGCACATAGCGGGGGTGGGGGATGGCCGGATCCTCGTGATTTCAGTATGTTATGCGCAGGCGACCGCAGGTCCGAGCGAAAAATCCTAGATACATGGGTTGACGAGATAGGGCTTTGTCGGCGGGACTAGTGCTGGTATCTTTGGATACATGTATTTGCGCGAATC
>JASHVB010000143.1 GCA_030039695.1 Acetobacteraceae bacterium | reverse complement strand
GCTGGCGGCACAGGCTGCGCGCGAGAAGGCCGCCTATAGCAACGAGCCGGTTGTCGCCGAAGCGGGCTACGACCCGGTCGACGAGGCTAATGGGCCAAAGGCGATCTTTAGCTTCGCCGCCGTCTTCGCCGAAGTGCACGTCGATGAGGATCTCGGCCAGGTCCGCTTGCGACGCCTGGTGGGTGCCTATGATGCCGGCCGCATCATCAATCCAAAACTGGCGCGCAGTCAGGCGATCGGCGGCATCATCTGGGGAACCGGCCAAGCGTTGATGGAGCGATCCGAAACCGATCCGGCTTTGGGGCGCTTCCTGCACCGGAACTGTTCCGGCTACCTGGTGCCGACCAACGCAGACATCCCCGATCTCGAGGTATTGTTCTGTGGTCAGTTTGATGAGGAAGCCAGCCCGCTGGGGGCCAAAGGCCTCGGAGAACTGACCGCCGTATCGGTGGCGCCTGCCATCGCCAATGCCGTCTACCACGCAACGGGAAAGCGCGTGCGCGACCTGCCGATCACCATCGAAAAAATCATGGCCAATGGATAGCGACAATGCGGATTTTGGTCACAAGTGCCACAGGAGCGAACGGCAACGGCTATGGCGCGTTGCTCGGCTTCGACAGCAGCGGCAAGCCGCTCGGTGTGTTCAGCGACGATCCTCGCATCGTCGATCCGCGCGGCCTGGCGGTGGACAACGAGGCCGGGTTGCTGTTCCTCAACAGCGGCGCCGATCGGGTCCTGGCGCTCGATGTGCACGGAGCGATTGTTCGCGATACCGGCCCGATCGACGGGCTCAATCCCGGCGGCGGTATTTTTGGCCCCGATCGCCGCTATTACATCGGATTGCGCAGCGCGCGCACGATCATGGCGCTTACGCGTGAGCTTGACGTGGCCGGGGAGCATGTTCTGACGCCAGGCGTCGTGCCGTTTCCGCGCGGATTTGCCTTCGGCCATGACGGTCGCTTGTTCCTTGCATCAGGTATCGGTCCAAACGGAATGGGTGACGACACCATCGTCGCGATCGCGCCCGGGGGACGCATAGTTGCGCCTCGGTTCGTGCGGGATGCCGAGCTCAGTCCGCTGGACCTCCTGATCGCACCGAATGGCAACATTCTTGTTACCAGCGAGCGCCCATTCGGTGCAGCGGATGCGCGAACGACGGTCCGCGAATATGACGCAAATGATGGACATCTCGTGCGGGTGCTCTCATCAGACGGTCGGGCCGAATTCCGCAGGCCGCGCGGGTTGCGTTTTGCGCCGGATGGAAACCTCTACTGCGTTGCACAGGACGAAGTTGTCGGCTTCGATTTCGCGAGCGGCGCGTGCTTGGGTGCTATCGCACGGTTGCCGCGACTGAACGGGCAGGCCTTGGCATTCTTCTGAGCTGAGCCACCCCGTGGCGGACTAGCCTTGCCGCCGGCCGTAGAACCGTCCGAAGGGAATCAGCCCGCTTGGTTGTGCAAGGCGTCCCGGAATGGAGAGTTTGTCGGGGGTGAGGAGCTGATACCCGGCGCAACACTGGAGGCATTCGCGATGCTTGGTCGGCTCCAGCCGAGATTGCTACAGAACATCGGGATAGCGATTGGCGGGTCGGTGAGCGAGGCGCGGGTGGATCAGAACATGCTTGTGGAACACTCGTTGCTGATGGGCTGCGTCTCGCCGCTGCACCACATGTTCGACGTTCGCCTGCACATATGATGTCAACCGCTGCGCTTCTTGGCGCCCAGGCAACGAACGCGATGATCGGCCAGCCATCGCGGATCGTCGCCCAGGACGATGATTTCAGGCTGCTGATACCGAACCGGAATCCGACACCGCTGCCACCGCTCCGCCGGTTTCGCACCGTACCGGCCGCCCATTCTGCGGTCATGGACTGACGCGGTCTGCGACGAGCGCGTTATTTCGATACCAGCCCGGACGTCGTGAGAATCAGCTTTTGCAGTGCCTCGGCCGCCTTGCCGGCGTGACGTTCGGCATGGCGGATGATGCAAAACTCGCGGTCCGGCAATTGGTGGGCGACCATGTGCAGAAGGCCCGCCTCGATGCTCGATGCCACCACCGATGCCGAGATCGCGGTTGCGCCCATCCCCGACTCGACCGCGGCACGTACCGCCTCGTTCGATGGCAGTTCAAGCGCCACGTGGAGCCGGTCGACCAGGATCTGCTGCTCTGACAGGGCACGCTCCATGGCGGAGCGTGTGCCGGAGCCGGGCTCGCGCAGTACCCAATCGGTGGCGTAAAGATCATCGGGCTCAATGGTACCTCGCCGCGCCATGGGATGATCCGGCGCAACGACGATCACCATGCGGTCGCGTGCAACCGGTTGCGTGAGCAGATTGGGATCGTTCACCGCGCTTTCCACGAAGCCCAGTTCGACCAGTCCGTCGTTGACAGCACGGACAGCCTGCGCGGTGTTGCCCACGGACAACCGGACGTCGACGCCAGGGTGGCTACGCCGAAATTCCACCAGGTGCCGCGGCAGCCAATAACTGGCGATGGTCTGGCTGGCCGCGAGATTCAGCACGCCACGCTTGAGCCCGCTCAGCTCCGCCAGCGTGAGCTCGGCTGCGTCCGCCCTTGCGAGCACAGCCTTCGCCTCATGCAGAAACACACGTCCTGCCTCGGTCAGTTCGATACGACGTCCCACGCGATGGAACAGCTTCGTGCCATGGCGGCCCTCCAGCGCGGCGATTGCCGCACTGGCGGCAGACTGTGCAAGGTTCAGCGCTTCGGCAGCGCGGGTCACATGCTCGCGCTCTGCAACCGCCACGAAGACCTTCAGCTGTTCCAGGGTCATCAACGGCATATCGTCTGCCTCGCGGGGCTTCGCTATACGGCGGCCAATTCAAAATCGCCCGGGATGGAGCCGCGAATCAGGCAGGGCGAACAGAACAAAGTGCGGTGCCAGACACCATGCAGCGTCCGGGTGGCGACGGTGAGCCGGAAAGCGGCAAGGCATGCGACCGGCGCGGTGCCGATACCAGCAGGAACCCCAGGTGGGTCTGCCGTGCCAGTGTGAGCGTGGCGACTGCGTAAACACCCAGCGCGACGCTGACCTCCTCCGCTCCCTGAAGGGAGGGGGTTCCTGTTGGCCTACGAGGCTGCGTTCAGGAACGCCGGCAGATCATCGCCGACCTGCTGTCTCGGATTCGCTGAGCGAAGCGCCCGACAGTGGCGTGTCCACCGTCGGGTCTCGGTCAGCGGGGCGGCCTCCGCCCGGGCCAACATACGCGGGGCGTTTCAGTCTTGAGAATCGTCCGGCTGCCGCTCTGGTCGGCGTGGAGCGTCTACGCGCAGTCCTTGCAGCGGATGAACCATCTCGGACCCGGCGGGAAATCCTAACCGTGGATGCCACATGGTCACCATCGCGGGTGGTCTTCATGTGCAGGCGTGCAATCAGCGGCGAGCGCTGAGACCCACCGGAGCCATTCGGTCGCGGTTGTGTCTCATCCGAAGCGCAGCACACTGTTCGGATTGAACCGATGATTTCTACGAGCGCTGGTGCTCGCGGCGCTGGTGATGCTATGCCTGATCGGGTCGGCGCCGTAAGCAGCGGGCGCGTGCTCGGGATGCTGTGTACGGTCGCTGGTTCGCGGCAACCGGATGATCCGACCTCGCTCAACCCATTTGGTGACAGAATCAAAGCCATGATCCGTAACGGCCAGCAGTACCGTGATTCAATCCGCGACGGCCGCCAGGTCTGGATCAACGGCGAACGTGTGCGCGACGTGACAACGCATCCGATGTTCAAAGCGATCGTCGATGTCCGCGCGCGAATCTACGACATGGCGCACGAGCCGGAACATGCCCCGATCATGGCATACAATGACGACACCGGCGAAGCCTGTGCGGTCGGCACCAAACTGCCGCTGACGCACGAAGACTGGCACGCCAAGCGCGACGCGGTGAACGCCGTGCTGGACGAGATCGGAGGCGTCGTGACCCGGGTCGGTGACGAAACGGTTGGCGAGGTGTGGTCGCTGTATGATGGCCAGGACCTGCTGAACGAAGTCAACCCACAGTTCTCCGCCAACATCCGCCGGCACGTGGAGCATGTGGTGCGTGCGGACCCGTTCCACGTATCGGCGAACACTGATCCGAAGGGCGATCGCTCGAAGCGGCCACAGGACCAGGACCCCGACATGCTGCTGCACGCGGTGAAGGAGACCGATGCCGGCATCATCGTGCGCGGAGCCAAGTACGAAACCGCGGCCGCCTATGCCAACCAGGCCTTCACCAAGCCGACCATCGCCAACTGGGGTGATGCACAGCTTTCGGATTACGCGGTTGGCTTCATCTGCAATCTCAGCGCGGCGAACCTGAAGTTCATCTGCCGCACCGGCTTTGCCGGTCGTGCGCCGGCGCAGGACTACCCGCTGTCCAACCGCTTTGACGAGGTCGATACCCTGCTGGTGTTCGACGACGTGCTGATCCCGTGGGAGGACGTGTTGTTCTACCGCCATACCAAAGCGGCCACGTTCATCCGCGCGACCCTGCATCGCTACAGCGCATTTGCCTTCGTCCAGCGCAATATCCGTCTGGCGGATTTCATGATCGGCGCGGCGCTGTTCAATGCGCGACAGACCGGGCTGGACCACCAGCAGGCGGTGCAGGAAAAGCTGGCGCAGCTTGCGTGTTATCGCGAGGGCATCAATGCGCACCTCACCGCGGCGATCGCCTGCGCCAAACGCAGCCCGGCGGGGTTACTCATGCCCGACCAGTCGCTGCTGATGACCGGTCGCGTGCTCGCGTCATCGCAATTGCCCCACATGATGCATATCGCGCGCGAGCTGTGCGGTGGGCAGATCTGCGTCACGCCGGATGTCGCGGCGTTCCGCGATCCGGAGACCGCGCCGTTCCTCGAGAAGTATTACACCGTCAATGAGGACTGGCCGGCGGAGGACCGTCGCAAGTTGCTGGCGTTCGCACGTGACCTGTTGAATTCGGATTATGCCGGGCATCGGCTGACGTTCCAGTTGTTCGCCCAGTCGCCACCTTATGCGAACCTGAACGCGGTATATCGCAACTTCGACTGGCACGAGGCGCTGCGCGTGGTGCAGAAGTCCGCCGGACTGTCGGAGCGGGTGATGAGCAGGTAGGCAACCCCGATATCATTCCGCGTTGCCACGGGCCGCCTCGGCCCATGGCAAACTCGCGATGAGCATACGTCGCTTTCCCGCGCACATGCGCGGGGACAGCATGATCACACCGGCGCCGGACAGGAACAGCACGACGAGCGGCAGACGCTGGCCCGCTCTGACGACGTCAGCCTTTAGAACGTGCCCCGTGGGCCGCTGCGTCGATCGCAAACGGCACCACGATTCACGCGATGACTATCGGCCAAGCTCCTTGTTGTCCGCGACCTCGCGACATCGGTGCGGAAGCGCTGGCGCGCGTGCCTCATGAGCCAATGAAATGCCAGTGCACCGCCTTGGCATCCGCGCTCACCAGCGTCTGCATCGCGGCAAGGCCCATCGTGAGTTCGACGTCGCTGCCGCAATTCCCGGTGTCGTCGCTGGTCGGGCCGCCCGCCCAGTGAGCGAGGAACGTGCGGCCATCCGGCATCCGACGCTCCACCACCATGCTGCCATGCGTAGCCGCCATCACCGCCGGACTCAGAATGCAGTGCCGGTTGGTCGAAGACTGCATCGCGTCCACGTGCCAACTCGGCGTGGGCTCGCCGTAGAACCGGAATGTCAGGATTTCTCCCACCGGGGGTCCAAACTGCACCTGGGGAAGGAGACTGAGCGCGCCGACCGCGCAGACCAGCGCGCCGGCCAGCAGAGCCGCGAGCAAGACGGTCTCAAGCATCTCGACGGCATACCCGACCACACGGCGCCACCGCCTCCTCTCCCCGCGTCGGTCCGATGGTGGGGTTCTTTGGTCTTGGATCATGCAAGGCACCCGATGCCCATGTCGTGGGCATGATTGCTTACCACGCGCTCATTCGCAAGCCTCTTTGGCTGAATATGACCGGATCACGGGCATGACATCTGCCTAGTTTTTGGTATTTTACTCGGGCATGATGACAATTTGATCACCCGAGCACGGTCGGCGACGGTCAAACGCCGTGCCGGCCCCGGCTCAATCGCGCATCCGCCGGGCCGGCGCCGGACGCCACGATTGGCCCGTTTCTGGCAAACTCCCTCGCCCGTAACGCCAGCACGGAGGATGGGCCATGCCGGACGGTCTGATTGTGATCCCTGCCCGCCGCGGCAAGGCGGCGCTCGTCGCCAGGGGTCAGGCTATCAAGGTGATCAATACGCACGGCCAACAAGTGATCGATACCTGGGCGTTCAGCCATGCCGACCTGCACGAATCCATGTCCATGGAGCACAGTCGTGCCAGCATGCAGCGCCTCATTCCCGCGGTCGGCGACGCATTGCTGACCAACCATCGCCGGCCCATCCTCACTCTGCGCGAGGATACCTCGGGCGGCATCCACGACACGCTGATGGCGGCGTGCGACGTGTTCCGCTACCAGGGGCTGGGTTGCACCGAGTACCACGACAACTGCACGGACAATCTGGCCCAGGGCATGCGCGATCTCGGCCTCGCCCCGCCCGAGACGCCAAGCCCGCTCAATCTCTTTATGAACATCCCGTGGACCGCCGATGGAAAGCTGTCGTTCGAACCGCCGGTGTCAACGCCGGGTAGCTATGTCGTGCTGCAGGCGGAGATGGATTTGGTGATCGCATTCTCGGCCTGCCCGCAGGATATTCTGCCGATCAACGGTATAGGGCGGCGGCCAACCGAGGCGCATTTTGTCATCGGGTGACTGGCCTCTGCTCTGCCCTGCCCTTACCCGCGTGTCATGCCCGATGCAGGTCGCGCGTCACCCGCAACCAGCAGGGATCAGAACTCCCCCAGTACCTGGCGCAGCGTCCTGCCCGCATAGGCTGTGCGAGCCAGGCCGCGCCGCTGTAACGCCGGCACCAACCCCTCAGTCACCTCGATGATGAACCGCCGGCTGGTACGCTGGAACGGTGTGCTGATCAGGAACCCGTCGCCACCAACCGCCTCGGCAACCTTGCCCATGCGCTCCGCCACCGTTGCGGGCGAGCCGATGAACTCGACATCTGACGGCACCGTACCGAACCGCTCCATGGCAAGCTGCCGCAGCGTCTTGCCGCTGCCCCACTGCGCGAATTTATCCAGCGAACCTTGCTCGCCGTTGGTGGTGAGCCGTGGCAATGGCCGATCCAGGTCGAACCGCGAAAAGTCGATATCGGTCACGGTGGACACGCTCGCCAGCGCGCGTTCGATGAACGCAGGCGACGAGACCATGCGTTCGCGCTTGGCATAGGCGTCCGCATCAGTCTCGGCGATGATCGGATAGACCAGGAACAACACCTTGATCTCGTCCGGATCGCGCCCAAACGCCGCGGCATGGCGGCGCACGTCGTCGCGGTACTCCTTCATCCCGGCGATGCCGTTCGCCGTCGCGATGATCGAATCCGCGTGCTTCGCCGCGAAGGCCCGGCCGCGTGGCGAGCCGCCGGCCTGCACAAACACCGGTCGCCCTTGCGGTGAACGCACCGTGTTGAGCGGTCCACGCACTTTGAAAAACCGCCCCTCGAAGTGGATCGGCCGCACCTTGCGGTAATCGGCGTAGGTGCCGGTGTCGCGATCCGTCACCACTGCGTCCGGATCCCACGAATCGAACAACTGGCAGACCAGATCGACGTATTCGTCGGCCATCGCATAGCGTTGCTCGCGCGGCGGCAGTTGATCCATGCCGAAATTCTGCGCCGCGGCATCCTCGCCTGATGTGACGATGTTCCAGCCGAACCGCCCGCCGGCGAT